>JBFWNZ010000017.1:0-22995 GCA_050250795.1 Alphaproteobacteria bacterium
CGGGGCGGCGCAGCAGGTGGATGCGGGGCTTCGGCGCTCGACCGTGCGCTGGGTGCAGTATTCGGCGGGGGTGGCCTCGCTCTAAGATGCGGTGCGCGACCTTGCGCGGCGCGCCAACGACGAGACCTATCATTTCGACATCACCGGCTTCACCGAGCCGCTGCAATTCACCGAATACACCGCCGGCGGCGACCATTACGGCTGGCATGCCGATAACGCGGCCGGCATCTACAGCCTGCGCAAGCTGTCGGCGATCATCCAGCTCACGGATGCCGACAGCTATGCCGGGGGCGATGTCGAGCTGTTCCTGGAGGGCAAGCCGATGGCGGCGCCGCGCGGCATCGGCACCGCCATCTTCTTTCCGTCCTGGCTGCCGCATTGCGTGACGCCGGTCACCGAAGGCATCCGCCACAGCCTCGTCGCCTGGCTGTCCGGTCCGCCCTTCCGCTAAGCCGCCCCTTCCGACGTGCCAGCGATCGCCAGCATCCGGTCCACCATCTCCCCGGCCTGGCCGGTATAGTTCGCCGGATCGCACAGGGCTTCCAATTCCTTGCCCGCGACATGCCTGGTGATGTCCGGCATTTCCGACAGCACGGCATAGAGGGTGCGGTTCTCGCCGATGGCGGTGCGGCAGGCATCGTAGACGAGGTCATGGGCGATCTGCCTTCCGATGAACGGGGCAAGGCCCATCATCACCGCCTCCGACACGATCAGGCCGCCGGTGATGTCGAGGTTGCGGCGCATCCGCCCGGTATCCACCTCCAGCCCCTCCAGCATCACCTTGGCCTGATGCAGGGCGGTGGAGGTGACGATGAAGGCGTCGGGAATCGCAAGCCATTCCGCCTGCCACGGGCCGGACGCGCGTTCATGGTCGTGGATCATCCCGTCCAGCAGCATCGCCGTGTACTGGCGCACCGCCTTCGCCGCCACGATCAGCAGCTCGGCCGAGACGGGATTGCGCTTCTGCGGCATGGTCGACGACGCGCCGCGGCCATGCTGGAACGGTTCGAACACCTCGCCGACCTCGGTCTGCATCAGGAAGGCGACGTCGGTGCCGATCTTGGCCAGCGATCCGGTTAGGACGCCCAGATAGCATCCGACTTCGGCCACGCTGTCATGCATGGTGTGCCAGGTGATCGGCGGCTGGGCGAGGTCGAGTTCCCGGCACAGCTCTGCCTGCACCGCCAGCCCCTTGTCGCCCAGCGAGGCGAGCGTGCCGGCTGCACCGGCGAACTGGCCCATCAGGATGCGCGGCTTCAACTGCTCCAGCCGTTCGCGGCAGCGCTCGACCCCCGACAGCCAGACCGCCGCCTTGTAGCCGAAGGTCACGGGCGTCGCGTGCTGAAGGTGGCTGCGGCCGGCCATCGGCGCGTCGCGATACGTCCGTGCCAGCGATTTGAGGGCGGCCGAGATCGCGTCGAGTTCCCTCTCGATGATGCCGAAGGCCTCGCGCAGTTGCAGCACCAGCGCCGTATCCATGATGTCCTGGGTCGTCGCGCCGTAATGGCTCCACTCGCCCAGCCCGTCGCGGCAGGATTTCACCAGTTGCTCGACCAGCGGCAGGATCGGGTAGTAGACGCGCTGGATGCGCTTCTCCATCGCCTCGAAGTCGATGCTGTCGAGATTGCAGCGGCTGACGATCTCGTCGGCCGCCTCCTGCGGGATCACGCCCAGCCGGCCCTGGGCCTTGGACAGCGCCGCTTCGACCTCCAGATAGCGCTCGACCAGCCGCTCGTCGGAGAAGACCGCGCGCATGCGCGCGGTGCCGAACAGGTTTCCGAACAGTTTGGAATCGATGGCACTCGACGGCATCAGGGGTATCCTCCCGGTCATTCGTTTGCGGTTCGTTGCCGCGACTGTAGGATTGCCGCCGCCGCAAAGGGAAGGGCCGCTGTCTGCAAAGCGGCCCGACAGGAAGAAGCAGGAGGAAACAACGATGGCAAAGCCGCGCGTTGCCGTGATCGGCACAGGGGGCACGATCTCGTCCATCGGTCGCGATACGCTGGACCTCGCGGCCTATGTCGAGACGGGACAGAAATACGAGCCGGCCGAGCTGTTGTCGCGCTGGCCCGAGGTGGCGCGGTTCGCCGAGCTGGTGCCGATCCCCTACAGTGCGGTCGGCAGCATGCGCATCGGGCCGACCGACTGGCTGGCGCTGAACGAGGCCGTGCACAAGGCGGTTGCCGATGAGCCGGACCTGGCCGGGGTGGTCATCACCCATGGCACCTCGACCCTGGAAGAGACGGCCTATTTCCTGCACCTGACGGCGAAGGTCGAGGTGCCGGTGGTGGTGATCGGCGCGCAGCGCCCGGCGACGGGCCTGTCCACCGATGCGGCCCTCAACCTTGTCAACGCGGTCCGGCTTGCGGCTTCGCCGGAGGCGCGGGGACTGGGTGTCCTGGTGCCGCTGAACGACGAGATTCAGTGCGCGCGCGAGGTGACCAAGACCTCGACCTTCCGCCTGCAGACCTTCCGGTCGCCTGATTTCGGCGTGCTGGGCCATGCCGATGTGGACGGCATCGCGATCTATCGCAAGCCCGTGCGCCGGCACACGCGCGACACGGAATTCGACGCGCGGGGCGTGAGCGCGCTGCCGCGCGTCGACATTCTGTATTCCTATGCCGGCAGCGACGGTGCGGCAGTGGATGCGTTCATCGCGGCGGGGGCCAAGGGTATCGTCTCGGCATCGCTGGCACCCGGCTACTGCACGCCGGGCGAGGTCGAGGCGCTCAACCGCGCGGTCGATCGGGGCGTCGTAGTCGCGCAGTCGACGCGTGTCGGCAGCGGCCGGCTGGTGCCGACGAATTACGGCCGGGCCAAGGCCTGCGTGCTGGCCGACAACCTCACCCCGCAAAAGGCGCGGGTGCTGCTGATGCTGGCGCTGGCGCAGACCTCGGACCCGGCCGAAATCCAGCGGATGTTCGCGACCTATTAGTCGCGGGTCTTGGGAATCTGGGTTCCGGCCCAGCGCTCCATGTGCTCGACCAGATGGGTCAGGTCGTTCGGTCCTTCGCCGGTCGCCTTCATATAGCCCCACATCTGTTTGGCGGCGCCGCAGATCCAGGTGGGAACGCCCAGCTTCTCGGCCTCGGCGATGCCCAGCGACATGTCCTTGTAGAGGATCGACACGGCACCGCCGAAGTCGAACTTCCGGTTGAGCACGTGGCGCGGGAATTTGTCGAGCGTGGCGCTGTTCCGGCCGCTGCCGTGGTTGACCACCTGCAGCACCTTCTCGGGGTCGAGGCCGGCCTTGGCGGCCATCACCATGACCTCGGTCGTGGCCGCCATCGCGACGCCCGACAGCAGATTGTTCACCAGCTTCACCGTCTGCGCGTGGCCGGGCGTGTCGCTGATATAGACCACCGACTTGCCCCAGCGCTTCAGGATCGGTTCGATCTCGTTGAAACCTGCCTCGGGACCGGACACCATGATCGACAGCGTTCCCTCGGCCGCGCCCTGGGCGCCGCCGCTGATCGGCGCGTCCATCGAGGCGACCTTGCCCTTCGCCAGCCCCTCGGCCATCTCGGTCGAGAAGGCCTGCCCGGTGGTGCCGGTGTTGATGTAGAGGCGCATTTTCTTGCCGTGGACCAGCCCATCGGGACCCATGGTCACGGCGCGCGCGATCTCCAGTGTCGGCAGGCAGATGAAGACGATTTCGGCCTTGTCGGCCACGTCCTTGGGCGAAGTGCCCCGGACGGCGCCGGCATCCAGCAGCGGCTGCATCGCCTTTTCGTTGGGATCGAACACGACCAGGGGATAACCCAGGTCGAGGATGTGCTGGGACATCGGCTTGCCCATCGAGCCGATGCCGAGGAATCCGATCATGGCGGTCAAGTGTGGTCTCCTCCAGGCTGGTTTGGCGGCGACGCTAGCACGGCTCGCAGCGGGAGTGCGAGGCATGGTAGCCTTCGCGCATCGGTGACAGGGGAGCGGCGGGCATGGCCAGCTACAGTGCGCAGGCGGCGGAATGGGCATGCTCGGTGCAGTTCGACGATCTGCCCGAAGATGTGGTCGAGGCGAGCCGGCTGCGGGTGCTGGATATGCTGGGGCTGGTCCTTGCGGCCGTGCCGACGCCCTTCGGCCAGGGCATGCGCTCGACCGCGCTGGCTTTGTCGGCCGGTGCACCGGGCGTTGCGCATATCCTGGGCGGGGGCGAGGGTGTGGCGCCGCTCTGGGCCGCTTTTGCGAATGGCGCCATGGCCCAGGCGCTGCAATTCGACGACACCCATAGCGAGAGCGTGGTGCATCCCACCAGCCCGAACCTTGCCGTGGCCCTGGCGCTGGGCGAGGCCGCGGGGTGCGACGGCTGCGATCTGATCGCGGCGATGGCGGTGGGGATCGAACTCGGCTGCCGCATCGGTGTCGTCGCGCCCAGCCAGTTCCTGCGTCGCGGCATGCATCCCACGGCGATCATGGGCGCGCTGTCCTCTACATATGTCGCCGGCCGGATGCTTGGACTGACGCCGGAACAGACGGCGCAGGCGGTCGGTCATGCCGGCAGCTTCGCCAGCGGCATCGTCGAATGCTGGTCCGATGGCACGGACACCCAGTATGTGCATCCCGGCTGGGCGGCGCATTCGGGCATCGCCGCGGCGACGCTGGCCCAGAGCGGGGTGGTGGGGCCGGCCGCCGTGCTGGAGGGCCGCTACGGCCTGTTCCCCAGCCACATCCAGGATCGGTCGGTGCATTTCGATTTCGAGCGGATGCTGTCCGGCCTCGGCAGCCGCTGGGAAAGCCGGCGCATCTCCTTCAAGCCCTACCCGACGGCCCATACGGTGCATGCCTTTCTGGATGCGCTGCTTTACCTGCACCGATACGAGGGGTTGCGGTGGGAGTCGGTAAAGCGGATCACGGTGCGGATCGCCGCGTATATGATCCCGCTCTACTGCGAGCCGCTGGCCGAGAGGCTGCGGCCCCGCACATCCGCCCAGGCGCGGGTCAGCGTTCAGTATTCGCTGGCCGAGGCCCTTTACCATGGGCGGCTGGGCGGCGACGGCTATGCCGAGGAAAGCCTTCGCAATCCCGACATCCTCGCATTGGCGGAGAAGGTGGAGTACGCCATCGATCCCGAAGCGCCGGGTACCGAGCGTTTCAAGGGCTGGGTCGTGGTCGAGACCAAGGATGGGCGCCGCCTGGAACGGATCGAGGAACACAATCGCGGCAGCGCCGAGAACCCGATGTCGCGGGACGAACTGCTGGACAAGTTCTACGACAATGCCGGGCGATGCCTGCCGGTCGGGCGTGCCGACGATATCGTGGCGGCTTTGGAGTGCCTCGAAGACCTGCCGGATGTCGGCGCGCTGATCGATCTCTGCTGCGTCAGTTGAGGTCGAAATCCAGCCCGCGGGCCAGCAGTCCGCCATCGACCGGCAGGACGTGTCCGGTGATGTAATCGGCAGCATCGCTGGCGAGATAGAGCGCGGCCGCCGCGACATCATGGGGCTGGCCGTAGCGGCGCTGCGGCGTCGCCGCGGTCCAGGCGCGGCGGGTGTCCTCGGTCTGCATTGCCTTGACGATGGGCGTCTCGATGGCACCGGGGGCGAGCGCATTGACGGTGATGCCGGTGCGGGCGAGTTCGAGCGCCAGCGTCTGCGTCAGAACGATGACGCCGCCTTTCGACGCGCCATAGGCGCTGCGGCCGACGCAGCCGCGCAGGCCGGTGACCGACGCCATGTTGATGATCCGTCCGCGGGCCGTACCCTCCGTCAGCATGGTGCGGGCGGCGGCCCGGCAGCCGTAGAATACGCCCTTCAGGTTGATGCCCAGGATGCGATCCAGTTCTGCGTTGGTGGTGTCGATCAACCGGCGTTGCATGCCGACACCGGCATTGTTGACCATGATGTCCAGGCGGCCATGCCGCCGCGTTGCGGCGGTCACCAGATCGTCCATGGCGGCGCTGTCCGCGACGTCGACCCTGCGGGCGGTCGCGCGGCCGCCGGCCTCGCGGATGGCGTCGGCCGTGGCGATGGCGCTGTCGGCGTCGAGATCGGCCGCGGTGACGACCGCCCCTTCTGCGGCGAACAGCATGGCGATAGCGGCCCCGAGGCCGCTGCCGGCCCCCGTCACGATGGCATGCCTGTCATGAAGCTGCATGAGTGTCTCGTCTCCGGCGTTTCGTCGCGTCCAGGATTTTAATGGGATTCGCGAGCGCGTATCATCTTTCGCGGGTGTTGCATTCGCGGGTTCGGTATTCCGCCGGACCGAAAGGCAGGGGTCGAATGCGAGTCGTTGACGGCCCCTTCGGACAGCGGGGGCCGGGGTTCACAGGGCGGCCGACAGTACGATGAGCGTGTCCTACGAGGTCTATTCCCTCGTCGACAAGCGCTGGCAGATTCATGCCCGCTACGATGAGGACGGGCGCGAGCAGGCCATCGCCGAAGCCAAGCAACTCGACCGCGAACCGCATGTGCGCGCGACCTGCGTGGTGCGGGAAACCTACGATCCGATCGAGAACCTCGCGCGCGAATCCATCGTTCATTACAGCGCGGGTCTGAAGCGGCCGCCTTCGCTGTCGACGCTTGCAGCCGACAAGGCGGCCGGACCTGCGGCCCCGGTTAAGACGAAGGTGGTGGGCAAGGCGAGCGCAAAGCCGGCCGCGCGGCCCGCTTCCCGGCCCGCAGCACAGCCGAAAGCCCCTCGCAATCCGGCGGCGCGACGGGCGCGATCCTCCGCAGCCATGCGCCGGTCGGCGAATGTGGTGCTGGATGCGATTCCGCGCATCGCGCTGCTGTTCATGATCTGTGTGCTGTGCGCGATCCTGTTCGCGTACATCGTTCTGCTTGTTCTCAACAATCTCGATACGCTCGGCCTGCATATCAGTCTGGCGACCGGCCAGACCATCATGACCGGCGCCTTCGTGGTTGGCTTCCTTGCACTGTTCCTGCCGCTGTTGAAGCGTGCCCTGCGGCCCCGACGGTCGCGGAAGGCGCAACCCGAACCCCCTCCGGTGACCACAGCGCCGATGCGGCTTCCCGAACCGGTTCTGCCGGTTGCCCCACCGCCGGAAGATGCGGCCCCGACCTTGTCGCATGATGAGATTCTGGCGTTCCTTGCGGGCGAGGAGGAGCGGCGTCGGCAGGAGCAGGAGGCTCGTCAGGCTGCTTCGGCGGCGCAAGCGACACTGGACCAGATGCCGGTCGAAGCACATGCTGCGCCGCCCGCGACCGCCAGTGCGGCGCAGTTGAATGCCCAGTTGCTTCAGTTCATGGGCCACGCGTTGTCGCCGGTCGCGTCTTCGGGACAGGCCCTGGATGCCTACAACCGCTTCGGCGTAACGCTGTTCCTGGCCGGTGCGGGGGATCATCTGGCGGCGCAACTAGGGCTGCCGCGCCGCGAGGCCGTGGAGGTGTTGACCGAGCGTGCCCAGTCTTTGGGTCACACCGAGGCGATGGCGCGCGGCTTCTGCGCGAATATGGAGGAATACCTGCTCCAGCCGCGCTACCTGGCCATGTACGATGCCGGCCGCTCGGCGATGATGGGTTATGTGGGCAGCGGCAGCACCGACATTCCGCTCGGTCCGGCGATTGAAGTCTGGAATCGGCCGGCCGACTACGACGAGACGGCGAACAAGGATTTCGTCGCCGTTCTGTTCACCGATATCGTGGGCTCCACGCGGCTGGGCCAGGAGTTCGGCGACGCGCGCGGCATGGAGGTGGTCCGCGACCACAACCGCGTCGTGCGCGAAGCGCTGACCATGCATGGCGGCAAGGAGGTGAAGCACACGGGCGACGGCATCATGGCCGTGTTCTCCGTCGTCGCCTCCGCCGTCGAGGCCGCGATCCGCATGCAGACGGACATGGCGCGCTTCAACGCCGCCCAGCCGGACAAGGCGTTTCAGATTTGCATCGGGATCAACGCCGGCGAGCCGATCCGCGAGGGCGGCGACTTCTTCGGAACGCCGGTGCAACTGGCCGCCCGCGTGCTGGCCGTGGCGGAGGCTGGCGAGATCGCGGTGTCGAGCATCGTCCGCGACCTCTGTGCGGGCAAATCCTTCGACTTCGAGCCGCTGGGCGATTTCGAGCTTAAGGGGTTCAAGGAACCCGTCTCGATCTACAAGGTCCGGCTCGGGGGCTGATGTCGACGCCTTCCGGTGTGCTCTGCTAGTCTTCCGCAAAACCCGCGGGAAGGAGACATGCCATGACCGCCTGCATCGTCGGCTGGGCCCATACGAAATTCGGCAAGCTGGAGGGCGAGGGCGTCGAATCCCTGATCGTCCGCGTCGCGACCGACGCGCTGGCCGATGCGGGGCTGGAGCCGCGGGACGTCGATGCCGTCTATCTCGGCTTCTACAATGGCGGCTTCTCGGCCCAGGATTTCGGATCGTCGCTGGTCTTTCAGGCGCATCCCGATTTCCGCTTCAAGCCGGCGACGCGCGTCGAGAACGCCTGCGCCACCGGATCCGCCGCCATCTATCAGGGCCTGAACCAGATCGAGGCGAAAGCGGCGCGGGCGGTCCTGGTGGTGGGCGTCGAGAAGATGACGGACACGCCGGGGCCGGAGATCGGCGGCATCCTGCTCAAGGCCAGCTACCTGAAAGAGGAGTCGGACATCGAGGGCGGCTTCGCCGGCGTCTTCGCCCGGATCGCGCAGCAATATTATCAGAAGTATGGCGACCAGACCGATGCGCTGGCCCGGAT
Source organism: Alphaproteobacteria bacterium (assembly GCA_050250795.1). Taxonomy (GTDB): domain Bacteria; phylum Pseudomonadota; class Alphaproteobacteria; order UBA8366; family UBA8366; genus JBFWNZ01. Next base: position 8,637 of record JBFWNZ010000017.1, read on the forward strand.
CGCCGCCAAGAATCACAAGAACGGATGCGTCAATCCCTGGGCGCAGCTGCGCAAGGACCTTGGGTACGAGTTCTGCCGCACGCTGTCCGACAAGAACCCGCTGGTGGCGGGCCCGCTCAAGCGCACCGACTGCTCGCTGATCTCCGACGGCGCCGCGGCGGTGGTCCTGACCGATGTCGAGACGGCGCTCAGCCTGAACAAGGCGGTGCTGTTCCGCGCACGGGCGCATGTGAACGACTATCTGCCGATGAGCCGCCGCGACATGAGCTTCCTCGACGGCGCGGCGCGTGCCTGGGCCGACGCCTATGGGCGCGCGCGGATCGGCGTCGGGGACCTCAGCTTTGTCGAGACCCATGACTGCTTCACCATCGCCGAACTGATGGAGTACGAGGCGATGGGGCTGACGGCGCCCGGCCAGGGCGCGCGGGCGGCGCTGGAGGGCTGGACCGAGAAGGACGGCCGGCTGCCGGTGAACCCGTCGGGCGGCCTCAAGGCGAAGGGGCATCCCATCGGGGCGACCGGCGTGTCGATGCATGTGCTGGCGTCGATGCAGCTGCGCGGCGAGGCCGGCGAGATGCAGGTCGGCGGCGCCAAGCTGGGCGGCGTGTTCAACATGGGCGGCGCCGGCGTCGCCAATTACGTCAGCATCCTCGAACCGCTGCGCTGACCGTCCGCATGGCCGATGCGATGAATCTGGGCCGGCTGCTGTCGGATGTCGCCCGGCGGCTGCCGGACCGACCGGCGCTGGTGTGGCGCGACCGGGTCTGGACATGGGCGGAGACGGACCGCCGCGTCGGTGCGCTGGTCGCGGGGCTGCGGCACCTTGGCGTGGCCAAGGGCGACCGGGTGATGCTGCACGCCCAGAATTCCAACGCCCTGATCGAGAGCATGTGGGCGGTGTTCCGGATCGGCGCGGTCTGGGTTCCGAACAATGTCCGCCTCACCGCGCCGGAAGTGGCCGGGCTTGCCGAAACCTGCCGGCCGAAGGCGATCGTCTATGGGCCGGGCTTCGACGCCCAGGCCGATGCCGCCATCGCCGCCGGCGCCGGGATCGTCATCGCGCTGGACGAGGCCCGTGCCGGCGAGCGGGCCTATGAGGAACTCCTGGCGGCGCATGCCGGCGCCGCCGCCTGGGAAGCGGAAATCGGCTATGACGATCCGCTCTGGTTCTTCTTCACCTCCGGCACGACCGGGCGACCCAAGGCGGCGGTGCTGACGCACGGTCAGATGGCCTTCGTGGTGGTCAACCACATCGCCGACCTGATGCCGGGCCTGTCCGCCGAGGACGCGGCCCTGGTGGTGGCGCCGCTCAGCCACGGCGCCGGGGTGCATTACCTCGTCAATGCGGCGCGGGGCGCCAGGACCGTGCTGCTGCCGACGGAGCGGTTCGACCCGGCCGAAGCGTGGCGGCTGGTGGCGCAGCATCGCGTCACCAACATGTTCACGGTGCCGACCATCGTGAAGCTGCTGGTCGAGCATCCGGCCGTGGACGAGCATGACCATACGTCGCTGCGCTGGGTGATCTATGCCGGCGCCCCGATGTACCGCGAGGACCAGAGTCTGGCGTTGCGCAAGCTGGGCCGGGTGCTGGTGCAGTATTACGGGCTGGGCGAGGTGACGGGCGCGATCACCGTGCTGCCCGCGCATCTGCACAGCGACGACGATTCGGAGATGCCGGTGGGCAGCTGCGGCTATGCCCGCACCGGGATGGAGATCGCGATCCGGGACCCGGACGGGACGCGGCTCGGGCCGGGCGAGATGGGCGAGATCTGCGCCCGCGGGCCGGCCGTGTTCGCGGGCTATTATGGCAACCCGGAGGCCACGGCCAAGGCACTGCGTGAGGGCTGGTTCCACACCGGCGATCTCGGCTACCTCGATCCAGCCGGCTTCCTCTACATCACCGGCCGCGCCTCGGACATGTACATCTCCGGCGGCGCCAACGTGTATCCGCGTGATGCCGAGGAGGTGCTGCTCCAGCATCCGATGGTCGCCGAGGTGGCGGTGCTGGGCGTGCCGGACCCGAAATGGGGCGAATCCGGCGTGGCGGTGGTCGTTGCGGCCGCCGGGGCTGCGGCCGACGCCGACGCGCTGCTCGTCTGGATGGATGGGCGCCTAGCGCGGTACAAATGGCCGCGGCGCTTCTTCTTCTGGGATGCACTGCCGAAATCCGGTTATGGCAAGGTCCCGAAACACCTGATCCGCCGCACGCTGTTCGAGCGCGGCGACCTCAAGGAGGGCGAGCCGGTATGAGAACGGCGATGCAGCCGGGGCCGGCGCTGGAGCCCCGCATCCTGATCGCGGAGGCGCGGGCGACGGCGGATCTGCGGCTGGTCGTGGCGGAGGGGACGGACCTGCTCGATGGGCTGAAGGCGGCGCTGCTGGCGCGCGGCATCCGCAATGCCGCCATCGCGCTGGGCGGCGGGCGTTTCTCGCGTATGCAGTATCTGACCGGGCAGATCGACCCGACCGGCGCGCGCGTCGCCACCTATGGCGAGCCGACGCCGGTGGAGGATGCGGCGCTCATCTCGGGCAACGCCATTCTGGGCCAGGGTGTGGACGGCGCCGATATCGTGCATTGCCATGCCGTGGTGGTGGATCGCCAGGGCCGGGTGCATGGCGGCCATCTGCCGCCCGGCACCTGCATCGTCGGACCCGGCGGTATCTCCGCCTGGGCGACGGCGCATGACGGCGGCGGGTTTCGGGCCGCTTACGACCCCGAGACCAACTACCCGATCTTTCAGCCCGTGCCCCTGGAGCCGTCATGACCGATGCAATCGAAACGGCGGTCGAGACAGGCCGCTTCGGACGCCTGCTGCTGGTGCGGCTGAAGCCCAATCTCGATCTCGTCGAGGGGGTTGAGACGGCCTGCGCGGAGAACGGCATCGCCTGTGCCGTGGTGCGCAGTGCGGTCGGCAGCCTGGTCGATGCGGCGCTCGGCTTCGGGGCGGGCGACGAGCGCGGCCTGTTCACGGTCGAGGGGCCGGGCGTGGAGATCCTGACACTGGTCGGCGAAATCCGGCCCGACCCGGACGGGCGGCCGCGCGCCTGGCTGTCCGGCACGGTGGCCGACACCGACGCCAAGGTCTATGGCGGCGTGTTCGTGCCCGGCGGCAATCCGATCTGCATCACGCTCGAACTCGTCTTGCAGGAGTGGCTGCCGGACGCCTGACACGCGCTTGCGCATCCGTTGCGACGCGTCCTATATCGCCGACAACCCATCACGACAGGAGCCGCCCGCCATGGCCGATAGCTTTCCCGCACTGGTGCTGACCGAAACCGACGGCAAGGTCAGCAACGCGATCAAGACGCTTCGCGATGCCGATCTGCCGGCGGGCGACGTCACCGTCCGGGTCGAGTATTCGACCGTCAACTACAAGGACGGCATGGTGGTGAAGGGGATCGGCCGGCTGGTCCGGCAGTATCCGCATGTGCCGGGCATCGACTTCGCCGGCACGGTCGAGGCGTCGGAGGATGCGCGCTACAAGCCCGGCGACAAGGTCGTGCTGACCGGCTGGCGGGTCGGCGAGATGCATTGGGGCGGCTATGCCGGCAAGGCGCGGGTCAAGGCCGACTGGCTGGTGCCGCTGCCCCAGGGGCTGAGCGCGAAGCAGGCGATGGCGGTGGGCACCGCGGGCTTCACCTCGATGCTCTGCGTCATGGCGCTGGAGGATCACGGGCTGGCGCCGGGCGCGGCGTCGGTGCTGGTGACGGGTGCGGCGGGCGGCGTGGGCTCGGTCGCCGTCGCGATCCTGGCCAAGCGCGGCTATAAGGTTGCGGCCGCCACCGGGCGCCCCGAGCAGGCGGACTATCTCAAATCCCTCGGCGCGACCGAGATCGTGGAGCGCGCGGCGCTGGCCGAGGCGCCGAAGCGCCCGCTCGACCGCGAGACCTGGGCCGGCGCCGTGGATACGGTGGGATCGACCACGCTGGCGAACCTGCTGACCAAGCTGTCCTATGGGGGCGCAGTGGCGTCCTGCGGGCTGGCCGGCGGCGCCGACTTCCCCGGCACCGTCATCCCCTTCCTGCTGCGCGGCGTCAGCATCCTCGGCATCGACTCGGTGATGCAGCCCTTCGACAACCGGCAGCGCGCCTGGAGCCGGATCGTGCAGGACCTGCCGCTCGACAAGCTGGACGCGATGACGACCGTCGCCCCGCTCTCGGCGCTGCCGCAGGCCGCGAACGACATCCTGGCCGGCAAGGTGCGCGGCCGGCTGGTGATCGATGTGAACGCCTGAGCGGTCAGGCGATCACGCGCACCGGCTTGCCGTCCAGCCACGCGACGATGTCCTCCACCACCTCGGTATACATCGTCGCGTAGTTCTCCCGCGTCGCGTAACCCAGATGCGGCGTCAGGATGACGTTGTCCAGGCCGCGCAGCGGGTCGTCCGTGGGCAGCGGCTCCACGTCGTAAACATCGATGCCGGCGGCGCGGATGCGCTTCGCGCGCAGCGCCTCGACCAGGGCCGGTGCCTGGACGATGGGGCCGCGCGAGGTGTTGACCAGGACGGCGGTGGGCTTCATCAGCCCCAGCTCTTGCGCGCCGATGAGGCCCCGCGAGCGGTCGCCCAGGACGAGATGGATGCTGAGCACATCGGCGCGGCGGAACAGTTCTTCCTTGTCGACGCGCGTCGCACCGCCCTCGGCTGCCTTTTCCGCCGTCAGGTTCTGGCTCCAGGCGATCACCTCCATGCCCAGCAGCTTGCCGATGGCGGCGACCTGCCGGCCGATCCGGCCCAGGCCGAGCAGGCCCAGGGTCGAGCCGCCCAGGCGGTTGCCGATCCAGGTCTGCCAGCCGCCGGCGCGCATCGAGGCATGCTGGCCGGGAATGTCGCGGGCCAGCGCATGGATCAGGCCCCAGGTGAGCTCGACCGTCGATGCCGCCTCCGCCTGCGTGGCGCAGACCGTGACGCCCTGGGCGGCTGCGGCCTGCAGGTCGAACGAGGCGTTGCGCATGCCGGTGGTGATCAGCAGCTTCAGCTTGGGCAGGCGCTCGATCAGGCTGCGCGGGAAGGGCGTGCGCTCGCGCATGCCCACGATCACCTCGAAATCCGCAAGCGCCGCGGCGATCTTCGCCTCGTCGCGGCCGAGATAATCGGTGAACACGGCGATCTCGGCGCGACCGTCGAGCGGCGACCAGTCCGCGACCTGCCGTGCGGTGTCGAGATAATCGTCGAGGATAGCGACGCGCATGCGGCAACTCCCTGATTCCGTCGGTCTTTGATTGCGGCGGAGTGTAGCGGCGTTACGACGCGGGCGAATAGGGGGTTTTGCCGTCCCATGCGGCTCGCATATGCTTGCGATCTGCGACATTGCGATGCCGGAACCGATATCATGCAATGCGACCGCCGGGGACCTCTCGTGCCGCCTGTGCCTTGTCTGTGGGGCCTTGGGCGGATCGGTATCGCGACGATGGCCGCTGCGGCGGTGTGTGCCGTTTGGCTCGCTTCGGGGCCGGTCCTGGCGCAAGGAGCGGCATTTCCCGACAGCCATTATTACGACCGCTACCGGGCGGAGGCCCGCAGCGGCGACGCACGGGCCCAGTTCGTCTGGGGCCTGCTGCTGGAACGCGGCGTGCGCGGCCAGCCGGACCCTGCGGCGGCGGCCCAATGGTATGAGCGCGCCGCCGATCAGGGGCATGCCGATGCGCGCTACAAGCTGGGCCAGCTTTATCAGCAGGGCCGCGGCGTTCCGCAGGATTTGGCGCGGGCCGCCCAGTATTATCGCGCCGCGGCCGAACAGGGGCAGGCCGAAGCACAGTACAGCCTCGCGTATCTTTACGAGACCGGCGAGGGCGTGCCGCGCGATATCGCCCAGGCCGTCGAACTCTACCGTGCCGCCGCGGGCCAGAAGGTGGCGCTGGCGATGCGCAATCTGGGGCTTCTTTACGCCGCCGGCCCCGCGCCGGTCGAACAGGACGATGTGCGCGCCTGGTTCTGGCTCACCCTGGCGGCGGAGCATGGCGATCCGCAGGCGGCGGCCCTGCGCGACCAGGTTGCGGCGCATCTCGACGGCGACGCGCAAATGCGTGCCCAGGCGATGCTGAAGGATTGGCGCGGCTAAATCGAGATATCGAGAACGGCGCCGCGTTCGCCGCTGGGCGCTGGCCGCGAGACGCCGAAATCCGTCGGCGGTGCGGCGTCGCCGCTTTCGCCTGTCGCGCCGGACGATTCGAAGGAGACGCCCACAGTATCGGTCGTCTCGATCGTCAGGGTGTCGATGCTGCTCTCGGTTTCTGCGGGCGGAGCGGGGGGCCGGTCTCGCGCTTCCTGAACGCCCAGAACGGAGCCGTCGGTCAGCCTGTTCGCGATCCGGCGGTCGATAACGGCGATAAGATCGAAGTTCTCCGCCGCTTCGACATCCGCGCCGCGCACGACTTGCAGCGGCAGTCCGGTCTCGGGGTCCGGCCCGAATTTGGCGGTGAAGGCGACGCGGCCGTTGAACCGGCTGTCGGTTGCGCGATCCGCGCTCGACCGGCCGCGCGAATCGGATTGCAGCCCGTCTCCCTGGACAAGCGGCGTGATACGCACGGCGGCGGTTGCGCTATCGGACGGTCGCGGCGCATCCACCGGCACATAGGGCGTGCTGAGGGCGCTGAACTCAACCATAGCTCTTAAGATTAGCTTAATCGGCGCGATTTTCAAGAATCCCGGCGGAACGGGACGCGAACCTGGCAACGTCCCCGGAATTTGCCGCGCCGGCATCGACAATCAATCGACTCAATGCGTGCCGGCGGCGATGTAAAATTCGGAATGCCTGAAATATGGATCAGTCGGCGGCAAACACCGATGCGGCTGCCTTGACGACGCGGCGGCCTTCGCCGGTCCGGCGCGTAAGGCCAGCCTTGTCGAAATATTCCAGCACTTCGATGGTCACGGTACGGCCGAGATCCGTGCGGTCGCGGTAGTCCTTGGCATCGAACTGGCCATTCGGCGCCTCCGCCGCCATGGCCTCGGCCACTTCGCCCAGCCGCAAGAGATTGATCGGCAGGAAGTAGCGGTTATCCGCGACCTTGTGCGCCAGGCCGAGACGGGCCGCACGCGCCAGCAGCCCTTCCAGCGTTCGCAGTTCGATTCCGGTCTCTTCGGCGATCTCGCGCACGCGCGGCGGGCGCAGCCCACCTTCTTCCAGCACGGCTTCAAGCCGTTCGCGGACGAGATTCCACACGGCCATGTCCCCGGCCGCCATGGCTGCACGGTGGCTCTTGGCCCGCACGCCCATCCCTTCCCGCACCACCGTACCCTCGCGGATGAGGTCCAGAAGCGCCGCTTCGAAGACCACCGGCGACAGGTGAAGTTCCCGTCGCAGGGCTGCTTCGGCCCGCGCGGGCGTATCGGGATGCCGGCGGTGCCAATCCTGAAGTGCATCGCGCACAGCCTGTCGGATCGCGGCGAAGCGCTCAGCGGCGAAGCCCAATGGCGCCTCGGGCCGCCCCAGCTTCACCATGGTGAAGCGGGAATAGAGATCGTCGGCCTCCTTTGCCGTCAGGTTCCGGCAGATCTGGAACCGGTCGAGCGCGACACCCGATGGCGATGCGGCAAGCAGCGCCTCCAGCGCCGCTGCATGGCTTTGCGGCTGCATGGCCCGCAGGAAGGCGATCCGTTCGGGTTTTGCGCGTCCGCGAAGCGGCGGAAAGACATCGACCACGCCACCGCCGCCCACGGTCCGCTGCGCCGACTGATCGCGTAGAACCAGCCGGTCGCCGTTGACGGCGGACAGGGGCGTATCCAGCACAAGCTGGACCAGCCCCTCTGCGCCCGGCGGGATGCTCTTGCCTTCCAACACCGCAACCCGGCCGGTCAGGCCGGCGGCGCCCATATGCACATGGACCGGCGTCCAGTGCGCCAGCGGGCGCGGCTCGGTCTTCTGCACGCGGATCAAGGCGTCGATACGCTGGGTCGGCGCATGCAGTGCCGGATCGACGACCCAGTCGCCGCGATGCACCTGGCTGTGATGAAGGCCTTGGCCGGTCAGGTTCAGGGCGCAGCGTTCCCCGGCCAACCCGCGCTCGGCGGGACGGTTCTGCGCGTGGATCGTGCGGACCCGCGCCTCTTGCCCCGAGGGTGATAGCAGCAGCCGGTCTCCGGGGCGGACAACGCCGGAGAACGCCGTCCCCGTGACCACCAGACCGGCGCCGGACAAGGTGAACACCCGGTCGACGGCAAGCCGGAATCCGCCCTCTGCCCGCGACCGGACATGCTCGCCGGCGGCCCGCTCCAGAGCCGCCCGAAGCGTCGGTACGCCCGCGCCGGTCAGGCCCGAGACGGGAAAGACCGGCGTGTTCTCAAGACCGCTGCCATGCAGCAGGATTTCCACTTCCTCACGGGCCGATGCCAGCCGGTCCGTATCGACCCGGTCGATCTTGGTCAGGGCCACGGCACCGCGAGTCACCCCCAGCAGGTCGAGGATCGCCAGATGCTCCTCGGTCTGCGGCATCGGCCCGTCATCCGCGGCGACCACCAGAAGGGCGAAGTCGATGCCGGTGACGCCGGCCAGCATGTTGCGGATGAACCGTTCATGCCCCGGCACGTCGACGAAACCCAGAACGGTCTCGTCCGACAGGGGCACATAGGCGAAACCCAGGTCGATGGAGACGCCGCGCCGCTTCTCCTCCGGCAGCCGGTCGGTATCGATGCCGGTCAGGGCACGCACCAGCAGGGTCTTGCCGTGGTCGATATGCCCGGCCGTCGCGACGATCATGCCGAGACGGCCAGCCGGTCGAGCTGTGCCAGGAAGCCGCTTTCGTCCTCCAGGCAGCGCAGGTCGAGCAGAAAGGCGTCGTCATGGATACGACCGACCACCGGCACCGGCAGGGCGCGGAATGCCGCCGCAATCCGGTTCAGCGTCGCGCCCGGGCGGCGGCCGCCGGGCCGCACGGCCAACGCCCAGCTGGGAAGCTGGTCGAGGGGCAGAGCCCCGGAGCCGATCTGGCTGCGGCAGGGTTCGGCCGCGACCGCTATGCCGCCCAGCTTTGCCGCGACCATCGGTGCCAGACGCTCGGCCAGCGCCCGGATATCCCCCTCCGGTCGCGCCAGCATCCGGATCGCCGGCACCCGCTCGGCCAGCCGCTCGGGGTCGGCATACAGACGCAGGACGGCCGCAAGAGCCGCCAGCGTCACCTTGTCCAGCCGCATCGCCCGCTTCATCGGGTTGCGCTTGACCCGTTCGACCAGATCGCGGCGGCCGACGATGATCCCCGCCTGCGGTCCGCCCAGCAGCTTGTCCCCGCTGAAGCTGACTAGGTCCGCGCCAGCGGCGATGGTCTCCGCCGGGGTCGGCTCGTGCGGCAGGCCGTAGCGCGACAGATCGGTCAGTTGCCCGCTTCCCAGATCGACGACGAACGGCAGATCGTGGGCATGCGCAAGCTCTGCCAACTCGCGCTCGGGCACGGCGGCGGTGAAGCCGCGGATCTCGTAGTTGCTGGTGTGGACCGACATCAGAAGCGCGGTCTTCGGCCCGATTGCGGCCGCAAAATCGCGCTTATGGGTCCGGTTCGTGGTTCCCACCTCGATCAGCCGGCAGCCGGCGCGCGACATGATGTCGGGCATGCGGAAGGCGCCGCCGATTTCGATCAGTTCACCGCGCGACACCGGAACCTCGCGTCCGCGCGCAAGGCTGTTCAGCATCAGCAGCACGGCCGCGGCATTGTTGTTGACCACGGTGGCCGCCTCCGCCCCGGTCAGGCGGCGCAGCCAGAATTCGACATGCTCGTCGCGGTCGCCGCGCCGGCCTGTCTCCAGGTCGAATTCCAGATTGGCCGCGCCGGCCGCGGCCACCATCGCCTCGACCGCTTCCGGCGGCAGCGGCGCCCGACCCAGATTGGTGTGCAGGACCGTTCCGGTCAGGTTGAAGACCGGCCGCAAGGTCGGTGCCATCTCGGCCGCCGCGCGCTTCGCGGCAAGCGTTGCCACAGCCGATTCCCGGATGTCTTCGGGTGTGCCGCCGCCCAACTGGCGCAACGCCTCCAGGGCGGCCCGAACCGCATCTGCGGCAATGGCGGCGCCATACCGTGAGAGCGTATCTGCCAGTGCTGGATCGCGCAGCACCCGGTCGACCGAGGGCAGGCGCGGATGGGGCGATTCCGGAGCTGGCGACATGGGTTACCGGGTGTGCTGGCGAAGGCGGGAAGGCTATGCCCACGGCCCCAGGCGGTCAACGCCGCACAATCTTCGCCCAAAAATCGCTCATCAAAATGGCGCGCTGCATAAATCGCAGGCGGTCGAAGACCGTATGAAGATACCGCGATGTTTGTAAAAATTACGTTTCAGATCAATGAAATGACCGGGCTTTCGGGTTCGTGGGCCAACTGGCACGGGGGTTGCTGCACCAGGGTTCGGGGCGGCGGCCGCCGTCTGCGTCCTGCGCGGGCGGCGCGTTCGCGATGGCGAGGACGGTTGACCTCCCCCCGCCATCGCGGACCATGTGTCGCTGACTTGGCGGCCCGGGGCGACCCGGGCCGTCTTTTCTGTGCCCTGGAGCGACAGACCGTCGTGCTTCCGCCCTGCTGCAATTGACTTGCCTCGTTTCCCCGCCGCAGAGTCCGACCCCATCGGTCGCCGACCCAACGGCGGAAAGGGAGGAAGACATGGCGGACGGCATGCTGCACGGCTATCCGGCGGATCAACTGGAAGCGCAGTTGAACCCCCGTGTGACGATCAAGAACCACCAGGAACTGACCGAAGCCGCGAACCGCGCCTCCGCCGCCTATCGCAAGCGTGCGCGCAACACTCATTTCGATGTCGCCTATGGCGGCATGCCGCGCGAGAAACTCGACCTGTTTCTGCCGGAGAATCCGCAGAATGCTCCGGTTGAGGTGTTCATCCACGGCGGATACTGGCGGTCGCGCGACAAGGCGGAATACAGCTATCTCGCCGAACAGATCACATCCGCTGGCGCCATTTCGGCCATCGTCGAATACGAGCTCTGCCCGAAGGTGACGGTGGATGAGATCGTGCGCGAGATGCGCGCCTGCTGCGCCTGGCTTTATCGCAACATCGCTCAGTATGGTGGCAATCCGGACCGCATCCATCTCTGCGGCAACTCGGCCGGCGGCCATCTGGTGGGGATGCTGCTGGCAACGCATTTCCCATCCTTCGCCACCGACCTGCCGGAAACGCTGGTGAAAAGCGCCGTGCCGATCAGCGGCGTGTTCGACTGCGCCCCGGTCGTCGACATTTCGGTGAATTCGGAGATCGGCCTGACCCCGGAGATGGCGAAGCGGAACAGCCCGATCCTGATGAAGCCCGTTGCGAAATGCCCGATCGTGGCGGCCGTCGGCGGTGCCGAGAGCGACGAGTTCCGGCGCCAGTCGCGTGCCTTCGTCGAGGCCTGGAAGCCCTATGGCATGCCCATCGAGTATCTTGAGGTCGCGGGGAAGAACCACACGACCGTCGTCTCGGAAACCAGTCTGCGGGGCAATCCGCTGATGGAGGCGCGGCTGCGCCTGTTGGGCCTGGGCTGAGGTCGCGCGCGATGGCCGTCCGCCGCATTGCACCGCAGCCACCGGAGGATGAGACCGATCCGCCGGTCACGATGATGATCGCCCGCCGGTGCAAGCCCGGCTGCGAGCCGGCCTTCGAGGCCGTCCTGCGGGGCATGCTGGGCGATGCGGCACGCTTTGACGGCTATCAGGGCAGCGAGGTGATCCGCCCGGCACCCGGCAGCGACCTGCGCTATCGGATCGCGATCAAGTTCGCCTCCGAGAACGATATGTCGGCCTGGGAACGATCGCCTTTGCGGCGCGACTGGCTGCAGCGGCTGGTGGCCCTGTCGCCGGACGAACCGGCCGTGCGCGTGCTGACCGGCCTGGAAACCTGGTTCACCCTGCCGGCCGGATTGCCGGCAGAGACGCGGATGCCATCGCCGATGCGCATGAGCGCGGTGACGTGGCTTGCCCTGTTCCCGCTGCTGACGGTTCTCGCCTGGGTGCTCGGTCCCTGGATGGCGGACTGGCCGCTGCCGGCCCGCACCTTCGCGATGACGGTCCTGCTGGTGCCGTTGATGACCTATGTGGTGATGCCGCGGATGACCCGCCTGTTTGCGCCCTGGCTGTTCCGGCGGGCGGCGCCGGCGGCGCAGGCCTCCGCGGCCATCGAGCGGCCGCACGCACGCGGCGTCAGAACAGGCCCTCGATCTCGCCCGCGTCGTTGACCCGGATATCGCACGCTGCGGGCCGGCGCGGCAGGCCCGGCATGGTCATGATGTCGCCGCAGATCGCAACGACGAATTCGGCCCCCGCCGCCAGACGGACCTCGCGGATCGGAACCGTATGTCCCGAAGGCGCGCCTTTGAGCGTGGGATCGGCCGAGAAACTGTATTGCGTCTTGGCCATGCAGATCGGGAAATGGCCGTATCCTTCCTCCTCCATCGCGGCAAACTGGTCGCGTACGCGCGGCTCCGCAGCGATGTCGTCGGCCCCATAGATATCGCGGGCGATGGTCCGGGCTTTGTCCCAAAGCGGCATGTCATCGGGATAGAGCGTCCGGAAGCGGGCTTGTCCTCCATCCGCATGCTCGATCACCAGCCGTGCCAGAGCCTCGGCCCCGCGCCCCCCGTCGGCCCAGTGCCGGCAGACCACCGCCTGAACGCCAAGACCGGCGCAGTGCTGCACGACGGCTTCCAGTTCCGCCGGGCTGTCCGTGGCGAAGTGGTTCACGGCGACGACCAGCGGCACGCCGAACCGGCCGACATTGCGGATATGCCTGTCGAGATTGGCGAAGCCGCGTGCCAGCGCCGCCAGATCGGGCCGGGCCAGGTCCTCCTTGGCCACGCCGCCATGCGATTTCAGCGCCCGCACCGTTGCGACGAGCACGGCCGCGGCCGGCGACAATCCCGCCTTGCGGCATTTGATGTCGAAAAACTTCTCGGCCCCCAGATCGGCGCCGAACCCGGCCTCGGTCACCACATAATCCGCGAGCTTGAGGGCCGTCCGCGTCGCGATCACCGAATTGCAGCCATGGGCGATATTGGCGAAGGGTCCGCCATGGACGAAGGCCGGCGTCCGCTCAAGCGTCTGGACGAGGTTCGGCAGCAGGGCGTCGCGCAATAACGCCGTCATCGATCCGGCCGCTTCGAGATCCGCGGCGCGCACGACCGTACGCGACCGCGTCTGACCGACGACGATGTTCGACAGCCGCCGTTGCAGGTCGTCGAGGTCGCCGGACAGGCAGAAGATGGCCATGACCTCGCTGGCGACCGTGATATCGAAGCCGGTCTGGCGCGGGAAGCCGTTCGCTACCCCGCCCAAGCCGCTCGCAACGTCGCGCAACGCCCGATCGTTCATGTCCAGGACGCGGCGCCATCCGACCCGGCGCAAGTCGATATCCAGTTCGTTGTCCCAGTGGATGTGATTGTCGACCATCGCCGCCAGCAGGTTGTTGGCGGCGCCGATGGCGTGGAAATCGCCGGTGAAGTGGAGATTGATGTCCTCCATCGGCACGACCTGGGCATATCCGCCGCCCGCCGCGCCGCCCTTCATCCCGAAGCAGGGGCCCAGGCTGGGTTCGCGCAGGCAGATGGCGGTTCGCTTGCCAAGCCGGGTTAGGGCATCTCCCAGGCCGACCGTGGTGGTCGTCTTGCCCTCGCCCGCGGGGGTCGGCGTCATCGCCGTCACCAGGATGAGCCGGCCGTCCGGACGCGCCGCGAGGTCGCCGAGATAGGAACGCATCAGCTTGGCCTTGTAGGGCCCATACTGGATGAGCGACTTCGGCGGAATGCCGAGAAGTTCCGCGATCTCGGCGACCGGGGCCAGTTCGGCCGCTCGGGCGATATCGATGTCGGCAAGCGCCATGGCTTCCGATGCTCTCTTGTCGTTCGAAGCCTTCCCTGCCGGTGAATCTATGGTCGAGCAGCGTCGAAGAACCAAAAGACTATTGCGCAACGACGATGCCGAGCAGAGACGGCTGGAACGCGACGATTGCTGTTGCGATAAACCGAAACGTTCAGGAACCCGAAGAGCGTCAGTCCTTCAGATAGTCGAAACGGAAGGCATTGCCCTGGCGCGCGACATGGCCGGCCGAGGGCAGCGGGAAATGCGAGGTGAGCACCAGGCGTTGCGTCTCGGCACAGGTTTCCAGGAAACGGCGCCGGGTCTGGGCCGCCAGGGGCTTGTCGGCATCGTAGCGGAAGTTCCATTCGGGATGGGCGCATTGCACCGGGCTGTGGATCAGATCGCCGGAGACCACCGCGTGGCTGTCGCGCGAGCGCAGGCGGATCGAGATGTGGCCGGGCGTGTGCCCCGGCGTCGGTTCGATCCACAGGGCGTCGTCGAGCGAGTAGTCGTCCTCGACCATCACCGCCTGGCCGGCCTCCACGACGGGCAGAACGTTTTCCAGGTATGTCGCGTCGCCCCGATGCCCGGCGC
>JBFWNZ010000018.1:0-22257 GCA_050250795.1 Alphaproteobacteria bacterium
TTCATGTTGATGTGATAGGTGATCTTCTTCGCCGTTTCCAGAACCTGACCGGAGAACTTGACCTCACCCACGCCGAGGGCGCGGCCGCGGCCCAGTCCGCCGACCCAGCCAAGGAAGAATCCGACCATCTGCCACATCGCATCCAGGCCGAGACAGCCCGGCATGACCGGATCGTTCTCGAAATGGCACTTGAAGAACCAGAGATCCGGCCGGATGTCGAGTTCCGCGACGATCTCGCCCTTGCCGTGCTCGCCGCCATCGGCGGTGATCTTCAGGATGCGATCGATCATCAGCATCGGCGGCAGGGGCAATTGCGGGTTCCCCGGCCCGAACAGGCGGCCATGCGCGCATTCAAGGAGATCCTCGAAACTGTAGGAGCCCTTTTGAATGAAGCTCAATGCCTTCTCCGTCGCAGCTGCGGACATGCTTTCACCTCAAAACTACGTTTATCGCACGAGCGGCGATAAGACAATGCAATCGGCCCGGCGGACGGACCGTCAGACGTCCAGGTTGGCGACCTTGAGCGCGTTGGTCTGGATGAACTCGCGCCGCGGCTCGACCACATTGCCCATCAGAGTGGAGAACACTTCCTCCGTCTGGTCGGCGTGGTTGATGCGGACCTGCAGCAGGGTGCGCGCCTGCTCGTCCATCGTGGTCTCCCAGAGCTGTTCGGGATTCATCTCGCCCAGCCCCTTGTAGCGTTGCAGGCTGACGCCTTTGCGGCCCGCCGCAGCCAGCGTGTCGATCAGCCCGACCGGCCCCGGCACCAGCATCTCCCCATCCTTTGTCAGGATCTGCGGATGGCGGCCGAAACGGCCCTGCAGCGCGGCGGCCATGCCGTCCAGCGCCCGCGCCTCGGCACTGCGGACAAGGGCGGTGTCGATGCGATAGCGCTGGGTCACGCCCCGCAAGGTGCGCGACAGGATGAGGTCGCCATTCTCCGCCACACCGGTCCAGCCGCGCTCCAGCGGGTCGGACAGGGCGTCGAGCCGGCGCGCGATATAGGTCGCCGCCTCCGAGGCCAGGGTCCGGTCGGCGAGGATCGTCGCGGAGAGTGCACCGGCGATGGCCGTCTGTTCCACCACGTCCATCATGCCGACCTTGCGGGCCAGCGGTTCGAGCAACTGGCGGGCGCGGCGGGCCTCGTCGACCATCGTCCACAGCTCCTCGCCGGCGACCTGCACGCCGTCGGCCGTCCGCAGGACCAGCCCGTCAAGCGCTTGGCGGAGCAGGAACTCCTCCATCGCGCGCTCATCCTTGAGATAGACCTCGGAACTGCCCTTCTTCACCCGATAGAGCGGCGGCTGCGCGATATAGAGATAGCCGCGCTCGATCAGCGCCGAGGTCTGGCGGAAGAAGAAGGTGAGGAGCAGCGTGCGGATGTGGCTGCCGTCCACATCGGCGTCGGTCATGATGATGATCTTGTGATAGCGGCATTTGTCGGGATTGAAATCTTCGGGGCCGATGCCTGTGCCGAGCGCTGCGATCAAGGTGCCGATCTCGGCCGAGCCGATCATCTTGTCGAAGCGCGCCCGCTCGACATTCAGGATCTTGCCGCGCAGCGGCAGGATCGCCTGGTGCCGGCGATCGCGCGCCTGCTTGGCCGAGCCTCCGGCGGAATCGCCCTCGACGATGAATAGCTCGCATTTCGCTGGGTCGCGCTCCTGACAGTCGGCGAGCTTACCCGGCAGGTTGGCCACGTCCAGCTTATTGGGGCGCCGGATCAGTTCGCGTGCCTTGCGCGCCGCCTCGCGCGCGATGGCCGCCTCGACCACCTTCTGCACGATCTTGCGCGCCTCGCCCGGATGCTCTTCGAACCATCGAGCGAGTTGCTCGTTGACCAGGGATTCGACAACCGGGCGGACTTCCGAGGAGACGAGCTTGTCTTTGGTCTGGCTGGAGAATTTCGGGTCCGGCACCTTGACTGAGAGCACGCAGGTCAGGCCCTCGCGGGCGTCCTCGCCGAGGATCGACACCTTCTCGCGCTTGGCGATTCCAGATTCCGCCGCATAGGCGTTGATCTGACGTGTCAGCGCGGCGCGGAAGCCGGCCAGATGCGTGCCGCCATCGCGCTGCGGGATGTTGTTGGTGAAGCACAGCATCGTCTCGTGATAGCTGTCGTTCCACTGCATCGCGAGGTCCAGAACGATCCCGTCCTTCTCGCCGGTGGTGAAGATCGGCGGATCGATCAGCGCGATCTTGGCGCGATCAAGATAGCGCACGAAGGCCTGGATTCCGCCATCGTAGTGGAAGGCGACGGTATGGGGCTCGGGGTGACGCGCGTCGGTCAGCTCGATCCGGATGCCGGAGGACAGGAAGGCCAGCTCGCGCAGCCGGTGCTCCAGCACCTGGAAGTCGAACTCCACCTGCGTGAAGGTCGCGGCCGAGGGCGTGAAGGTGACTTCGGTGCCGGTCTCCGCGCCGTCGTAATCCCCGGTCACCGCCAGCGGCGCTACGGGCACGCCATCGCGGAACCGCATGAAATGCAGCTTGCCGTCGCGGCGGATGGTCAGGTCCAGTTCCGCCGACAGGGCGTTGACGACCGAGACGCCCACGCCATGCAGGCCGCCGGAGACCTTGTAGGAATTGCGGTTGAACTTACCGCCCGCATGCAGCTGGGTCATGATGACCTCGGCCGCCGAAACGCCTTCCTCGGCATGAATGTCGACGGGAATGCCCCGGCCGTTGTCGCGCACGGTCACCGAGCCGTCGCCGTTCAGGGTCACTTCGACGCGGTCGCAATAGCCCGCCAGTGCCTCGTCGATGGCGTTGTCGACCACCTCGAACACCATATGGTGCAGGCCGGTGCCGTCATCTGTGTCGCCGATATACATGCCGGGGCGCTTGCGCACGGCATCGAGGCCGCGCAGCACCTGGATCGAATCGGCACCGTAGGTCTCGTTCGGGCCGGTCGTATCGGCGGCAGTATCGCTCATCCTCGGTCTCTCGCCTTGTGTATCGGGTCCGGAATTGGGGCCGGCGTCATGCCGGGGGCGCCGCCGGGCGGATTTGCGCCTGCTCGACCCGGAAGAAGCGGGCGCCATGCGCCAGCGGCGCGAAAATTCGGTCGTCCGTGCCGGTCAGCCACGCCTGCGCGCCGACCCCGGTCACGGCATCGAACAGGGCATCGCGCCGGTCGGCGTCGAGATGCGCGGCGACCTCGTCCAGCAGCAGCAGCGGCGCCGTGCCGCGCTCGGCGGCGACCAGCCGGGCATCGGCCAGCACGATGGCGATCAGCAGCGCCTTCTGCTCGCCGGTCGAGCACTGCTCGGCCGGCATGTCCTTGGTCCGGTCGCGCACGACGAAGTCGCTGCGATGCGGCCCGACGGCGGCGCCGCCGGTCAGGGCGTCGCGCGGCCGGCTTTCGGCCAGCGCCGCCATGAAGCGCGTCTCGGCCTCGACGGCCGGTCCCTGGTCCAGCCAGTCCTCTACCGCGCCCGCCACCGCAAGGTCGGGAACCGGGAAGGCGTCGCTGCCGGCGGCGCAGGCCCGGCGCAGCCGCGCCGTCATCTCGCGCCGCGCCGCGGCGATGGCGATCCCGCGTTCGGCCATGCTGCGCTCCAGCGCCTCCAGCCAGGAATCGTCGGGCCGCGGGCCCCCCGTCTCCGGCCGCAACAGCCGCGCCCGCTCGCGCAGCGCGTGCTCGTAGGCGCCGACGCGGCCGGCATGCGCGGGATCGAAACCGAACACCAGCCGGTCGAGGAAGCGCCGCCGCCCCGCCGGTCCCTCCAGGAACAGCCGGTCCATCTGCGGCGTCAGCCAGATCGCGGCCACATGCTCGGCCAGCGCCGCCTGACCCTTCGCCGGCTGGCCGTCGATGCGGACGATCCGCCGGTCGCTTCGGTCCGCCATGTCGCGGCCGCAGCCGATATCCACCGCTCCGGCCGGTCCCGCGACCGTCGCCGCGACCGTCCAGCCCGTTCCGCCGCCGTCGCGCCGGTCCATCTCGCTCAACCTTGCCCGGCGCAGGCCGCGGCCGGGTGCCAGCAGCGACAGCGCCTCCAGAAGGTTGGTCTTGCCGGCGCCGTTCGGCCCGGTCAGCACCACCGGCTCCGGTCCGGTATCCAGCGCCGCTTCGGCATAGCAGCGGAACTGCCGCAGCCGCAGCCGCGTCACCGCGGTCGCACCCGAGGGCGCGCGGTCGAACCGGCGCGCCGTCGCCAGGCAGGCTTCGGTCAAGGACCCTCTCACACCCGCATCGGCATCAGCACGTACAGCGCACTCGAGTCGGCGCCGTCGCGCACGATGGTGGGCGAGCCTGAATCGGCCAGCAGGAACTCTGCCGTCTCCCCCTCGATCTGCTGCGTGATGTCGAGCAGATAGCGGGCGTTGAAGCCGATCTCCAGATCCGGATGGTTGTAGACAACCTCGATCTCCTCGGTGGCCGTGCCGCTGTCCGGGCTGGAGGCCGAAAGAACGAGGTTGCCATGCGCGACGCGCATCTTCACCGCCCGCGACTTCTCGGTCGAGATGGTGGCGACGCGGTCCACCGCCGCTGCGAAATTGCGGCAGTCCACGCCCAGCGTCTTGTCGTTGTTCGCCGGGATCACCCGGTCGTAGTCCGGGAAGGTGCCGTCGATCAGCTTCGAGGTCAGGACCACATCGTCGAAGCCGAAACGGATCTTGGTCTCCGACAGCGCGACTTCGACCGAGGCCTGCGTCTCCTCGATCAGCTTGTGCAGCTCGTTGACCGTCTTGCGCGGCACGATGACCCCCGGCATCCCCGCCGCGCCCTCGGGCATCGGCATCTCGACCCGCGCCAGGCGGTGGCCGTCGGTGGCGACCGCGCGCAGCAGCTGCACGCCATCCACCTCGGCGGTGTGCATGTAGATGCCGTTCAGATAGTAGCGCGTCTCCTCGGTGGAGATGGCGAAGCGCGTGCGGTCGATCAGGGTGCGCAGCTCGCCCGCCGCAATGCCGAACCGGAAGGGCAGATCGTCGGCCGACATCATCGGGAAATCGGCCGTGGGCAGCGTCTGCAGCGTGAAGCGCGAGCGCCCGGCCGCGAGCGTCAGCCGGTCGCCGCCGCCCGAATCGTCCAGAACGATCTGCGCCCCTTCGGGCAGCTTGCGGACGATGTCGTAGAGGGTGTGGGCCGGCGCGGTCGTGGCGCCCTCGGCCTCGATCCCAGCCTCCACCGCCTCGACGATGGCGATATCCATGTCGGTGGCCGTCAGCCGCAGCTTTCCGCCCGATGCCGTCAGATAGACATTGGACAGAATCGGAATGGTGTTCCGACGCTCGACGACGCTTTGCACGTGATTGAGAGAGCGAAGCAGTGCCCCGCGTTCGATGGTGAGCTTCATGACCCTTCGCGTGTCAATCGTGATCAGACGGCTGATACTCTCTCGCGGGCCGGCATGGCCGGTCCGTCGATGCCGTTATCGGGGGTTGAAAACGCGCTCCGCCAACGGTCCGGAATTATACCATAAACCGCTTGATTCCATAGCTTTTCGCACGAATTCCGCCGGGGCTGGAAATATCGTGGCGCGGCAACGCCCTGAGGACCCCGCAGGCGGGCCCGTTCAGGTCTCGAGCATGCGCCGAAGCAGCTCGATATCCTCGGCGAAATTGGGGTCGGTCTGGCGCAGTTCCTCGACCTTGCGGACGGCGTGCATGACCGTCGTGTGGTCGCGACCGCCGAACTTGCGGCCGATCTCGGGCAGCGAGCGCGCGGTCAGCTGCTTGGCGAGATACATCGCGACCTGGCGCGGCCGGGCGATGGCGCGGGCGCGTCGCGCCGAATGCATCTCGGACAGCCGGATATTGTAGTGCTCGGCCACCCGCTTCTGGATCTCGTCGATGGTCACGCGGCGGTCGTTGGCGCGCAGGATGTCGTGCAGCACCTCCTGGGCCGTCTCCATCGTCACCTCGCGGTTGACGAGCGCACCGAAGGCGGCAAGGCGGTTCAGCGCGCCCTCCAGCTCGCGGACATTGGAGGTGATCTTGTGGGCCAGGAACTCCAGCACCTTGCCCGGCACGGGAATGTCGATCTGTTCCGCCTTGGACTGCAGGATGCCGAGGCGCAGCTCGTAGGTGGTGGGATGGATGTCGGCGACGAGGCCCCAGCCCAGCCGCGACTTCATCCGGTCCTCCATCCCTTCCAGATCGTTCGGCGACTTGTCCGCCGAGATGACTAGCTGCCGGTTCTGGTCCACCAGCGCGTTGAAGGTATGGAAGAACTCCTCCTGGGTGCTGTCCTTGCCGGCGATGAACTGGACATCGTCGATCATCAGCACGTCGACCGAGCGGAACTGCTCCTTGAACGCCATCGTGTCCTTGAAGCGCAGGGCCCGGACGAACTGGTACATGAACTTCTCGGCGGACAGGTAGATGACCTTGCGGTCCGGCTGCATCGTGCGGATGTGCCAGGCGATCGCATGCATCAGATGCGTCTTGCCCAGGCCGACGCCGCCATAGAGGAAGAGCGGATTGTAGGGGACCGATTCGGCCTCGGCGACGCGCCGCGCCGCCGCAAAGGCCAGTTCGTTCGGCTTGCCGACGACGAAATTCTCGAAGGTGAAGCGCGGGTCCAGCGAGGCGCTGATCTCGTCGCGCTGCTGTGGGGCGGGTTCCGCCGGCCGGGCCGCCGGGCGGATCGGCGCACCGGTGTTACAGGCCGGCGCGGGTTCGGCGCGGGCGCCTTCGAGCACCACCGCGATATCCGCGACCGCATCGTTCTCCGCGGTCCACATGTCGAGCAACCGGGACCGGTACTGCGAATCGATCCAGTCGCGCATGAACCGGGTCGGAACCGAAATCCGCAGGGTCGACCCGTCCAGCCCCTGCAAGGTCAGCGGCTTCAGCCAGCTTCGATACGCCGTTTCGCCGAATTCGCCGCGCAGGAGGCCGCGAATGCGGGCCCACTGCGCCGACAGCTTGTCATCCATCCGCCCGTCTCACCTCAGACCGCTGCCGCCGCCCGCCCGCCCCCGTGACCAGCATCGGCTGTTACCGTCGCGCCGCAATGAGCGCCGTCTTTCTTGTCGCCGGTCGGGACCGAGGTCCGGTCCGGCAGAATCGATGCAAAGAAGTCCCGGCGCCAAGGCCGAGACAGCCTTTGGGTTATGCCCCCGTCGGCGATAGGTGAATTCCTGCCCCGATTGCGTTTGTGCGGGATGTCGAACCGATCACCCGATACCGCCCGATCATGGTTCAAACCCCAAAACGCTTCTTAAAGCGACTCTTCTTTCGCCATCGCAGGCACGTCAGGATCGCGGCGCGACCCTCCGACCGAGCGATGCAGCGATTAATGATGTCTGAATTTTACCGACCCCTTTGCGGCCCGCTCAATAGGTCCGAAGTGGGAACGGCGAAAATAAAATCGTTGACAGAGGCTGGCTGTGCGAGGCCGTGGGAAAGCAGGAAAACCGCGAAAATCCGGCCCGAATCGAAACGGCCCGCGCGGCCTTCGCCGGGCGGGCCGGATAGGTGCGATCAACGGGTCTCAGAGGGCCTTGATGCGCGCCGCGAGGCGGGACAGCTTGCGCCCGACCGTGTTGCGTCCGACGACGCCCTTGCTGGCGCCGCGGTGCATTTCGGGCATGGCCGCCTGAAAGGCTGCCTGGGCCGCCTGCTTGTCGCCGGTGGCGATGGCCTCTTCGACCTTGCGCACATAAGAGCGGATGCGGCTCACCCGGCTACGGTTCTCGGCCGTGCGCCGCTTGGTCTGCCGGATACGCTTCTTTGCCGTCGTGCTGTGTGCCATGACTTCAGACATGCTCCTGCGCCGGCCGCCATCGGCCGCGGTCGGGCGGGGTTATAGTGGCGGGCCGGGCGGCGGTCAACCCCGAGTCGCCGCCCGGCCCGCGTAACGCGTCAGCGGTGCTTGAAGTTCGGCGAGCGCTTTTCGATGAAGGCGCTCATCCCCTCCTTCTGATCCTCGGTCGCGAAGATCGAGTGGAAGAGCCGGCGTTCGTAGCGCACGCCCTCGGACAGCGTGGTCTCATAGGCGCGGTTCACCGATTCCTTGCACAGCATGACCACCGGCATGGACATCTGGGCGATCCGCTCGGCCGTCTTGATGGCCTCTTCCAGCAGATCGCCGACCGGCACGACACGGCTGACCAGCCCGCCGCGCTCGGCCTCTTCCGCATCCATCATGCGGCCCGTCAGGCACATTTCCATCGCCTTCGACTTGCCGACGACTCGGGTCAGGCGCTGCGTGCCGCCGGCGCCAGGGATTTCGCCGATGGTGATTTCCGGCTGGCCGAACTTCGCGTTGTCGGCCGCGATGATGAAGTCGCACATCATCGCCACCTCGCAGCCGCCGCCCAGCGCATATCCCGCGACCGCCGCGATCACCGGCTTGCGGCAGGTGGTGATCCGCTCCCAGCCGTCGGTGATGAAGTTCTCGAGATACACGTCCATGTAGGTCTTGCTGGCCATCTCCTTGATGTCCGCGCCGGCGCAGAAGGCCTTTTCCGAGCCGGTGATGACGATGGAGCGGATATCGGCGTCGGCCTCGAAAGCATCGAGCGCCTGGCCCATTTCGCGCACCAGGGCCGCGCAGAGCGCGTTCATCGCCTTGGGGCGGTTCAGCGTGATCAGCCCGACGGGGCCGCGTGTATCGACGATAATGTTCTCGTAGGACATCTTTCTGTGGCTCCCCTGTGCCAAGAGGCCCGGGTCTGTGCCCGACGCCTCGAAATCCGGCCGATGGCCGTGGCGATCCTATCGATTCGTGGTTTCCGCTTGCCCGGGGGACAGGCGGAACCGGACCGTGAGGTCGCCGTCCCGTCCCAGGAAGTCGATATTCAGCGTTTCTCCCTCGCGGCCGAAGCTGGCCTTTCCGGTTGGACGCCACCCCAATTGCGGCAGCGTCGTCCGGTAGAATGCCAGGACCGTTTCGCGGTTGACCGCGCCAACGGCGTAGCCTTCGGCGATTCGCCCGCCCGGCGAATCGAACACCATTCCCCCTTCATCGACGGCTTTCAGGCCGTCCATGAGCGGCACGTCCCCCACTTCAGGGAGGAACTCCTGTGCAGCCGCCGCGGCGCCTGCGAGCAGGGCCAGGGTGGCGACGGTGGCGATCAGGCGTCGCATGACGCCGCCGATTTACGCAATCTCTGCTGCATTGCGCAATAGCCGTCGCCGAACAGGGGCGTTGCCGTCATCGCTGATGCCTTGCGCAATAGAAGGTGGAGCGCCCCGACTGCACGATGCGCCGGATGGGTGTGCCGCATCCGGGCTCGGGGCAGGGCTCGCCCTCGCGTCCGTAGACGCGCCAGGAATGCTGGAAGTAGCCGAGTTCGCCATCGGCCTGCCGGTAGTCGCGCAGGCTCGATCCGCCGGCGGCGATGGCGCGGGCCAGCACGTCCTTGATCCGTCCGGCGAGCCTGTCCGCGCGTTGGCGGCCGACCGTCGCGGCCAGCCGCCGCGGCGAGATTCCGGCCTCGAACAAGGCTTCGCAGGCATAGATGTTGCCGATTCCCGCCACCAGATGCTGGTCCAGCAGCGCCGCCTTGATCGCGGTCCGCCGGCCCGCCAGGGCGGCGGCCAGATAGGCGCCGTCGAAGGCGTCGGACAGCGGCTCGGGGCCGAGTTCCGCGAGGCGCGGATGCGTGTCCAGCGCCTCTGCCGCGATCAGGTCCATGAAACCGAACCGGCGCGGATCGTTGAAGGTCACGCGCAGCCCGTCCTCCATCGTCACCAGGACGTGGTCGTGCCGGTCGATCAGCGCCCATCCGCTGTTGTGCCCGGCCTGGCCGCTGCTGGCGCTGCCGCCCGGCGCAAAGGTGAAGCGGCCGGACATGCCCAGATGCACCATCCAGGTCGCGCCGTCGTCGAGGCCGATGAGCACGTATTTCGCGCGCCGGCCGACGGTCTCGACCCGGCGGCCGCTGAGCCGGGCGGCGAAATCCGGCGGCAAGGGAAACCGCAGGTCGGGCCGGCGCAACTCCACCTCCCGGATGCGGCGCCCGGCGAGCATCGGCTCCAGGCCGCGGCGGACGGTTTCCACCTCGGGCAGTTCGGGCATGACGGCGCCTTGCGGTTGATCGGCGCCTACGCTGCCCGATTCGCCCTGTCGCCGCCAATGGAAAAGACCGCCCGCTTCGGGTATCGTCGCCGCGATGCAGCAGACCTCCGACAGCGGCGAGACCACGCATTTCGGCTATCGCGATGTGGACGCGACGGCGAAGGCCGGGCTCGTGCGCGGCGTGTTCGACTCGGTCGCGGCGCGTTACGACCTGATGAACGACCTGATGTCGCTGGGCACGCACCGGCTGTGGAAGGCGGCGCTGATCGACTGGCTGCGGCCGCGCGCTGGGATGCATCTGCTGGATGTCGCCGGCGGGACCGGCGACATCGCGGAACGCTTCGTCGCGGCAGGGGGCGGGCGCGTCACCGTCTGCGACATCAACGCCAGCATGGTCGCCGTGGGGCGGGACCGCGCCATCGACCGCGGCCGGCTGACCGGTATCGACTGGGCGGTCGGCGATGCCGAGGCCCTGCCGCTGCCCGACGCGTCGGTGGATGCCTACACCATCGCCTTCGGCTTGCGGAACGTGACCCATATCGACCTTGCCCTGGCCGAGGCGCGCCGCGTGCTGAAGCCGGGCGGCCGCTTCCTGTGCCTGGAGTTCAGCCATGTCGCCGTGCCCGGGCTGGCGGCGGTCTACGACCGCTATTCCTTCTCGGTCCTGCCGCGGCTGGGCGCCATGGTGGCCGGGGACCGCGACGCCTATCTCTATCTTGCCGAGAGCATCCGGCGGTTTCCCGACCAGGAGACGCTGGTGGGAGCCATGAAGGCGGCCGGGCTGGCGCAGGCCCGCTACCGCAATCTGAGCGGGGGCATCGTCGCCATGCACTCGGCCTGGCGCATCTGAACGGCCGCATGTTCTCCGATCTCCGCAGCGCCGCGCGGTTCCTGCGCATCGGCCGGGTTCTGGCGCGGCACGACGCCTTGTTCCCGCTGGCGTTGCTGGGCATTCCGCGGCCGTTGCTGGTGCTCGCGGGGCTCGGCGTGCCGGGCCGCCGCGACCTGCGCGCGCGCCGGCCCGGCGAGCGCCTGTCCCTCGCGCTTCAGGCGCTGGGGCCCAGCTTCATCAAGCTGGGCCAGTCGCTGGCGGTGCGCGACGATCTGCTGGGCGAGGCGGTGGCCGCCGATCTCGCCAGCCTTCAGGATGCGCTGCCGCCCTTTCCGACGGCGCAGGCCCGTGCGGTGATCGCCGCGGAACTGGGGGCGCCGCTGGACACGCTCTATCGCAGCTTCGACGACGTGCCGGTGGCGGCGGCCTCGATCGCCCAGGTGCATTTCGCCGTGACGGCGGAGGGCGCGCCGGTGGCGGTCAAGGTGCTGCGCCCCGGCATCCAGGCGCGATTTGCGGAAGACCTGGCCATGTTCCGGTGGCTGGCGCGGCTGATCGCGCGGCATCGTCCCGGCCTGGAGCGCTTGCGCGCCGTCGAGGTCGTCGAGACCTTCGCCGAGACCGTGGCGCTGGAGATGGACCTGCGGATGGAGGCGGCGGCGGCCTCCGAGCTTGCGGAGAATTTCCGCGACGATCCCGATTTTCAGGTGCCGGCGGTGGACTGGCAGCGGACCGGCGCAAGGGTGCTGACCTTGCAGCGCGTCCGCGGCATCCGGATCGACGATGTCGAACGGCTTGCCGCGGCGGGATTCGATTCGCGCGATGTGCTGGCCCGCTCCGCCGCGGTTTTCTTCAACCAGGTGTTCCGGGACGGCTTCTTTCACGCCGACATGCATCCCGGGAACATGTTCGTGTCCGATCCGGACGGGGACGCGGCCGAGGGCGAGATTCCGCGCGGAACGCTGGTGCCGGTGGATTTCGGCATCATGGGCCGGCTGGACCGGCCGACCCGGAACTTTCTGGCCGACATGCTGATCGCCTTTCTGGACCGCGACTATCGCCGGGTCGCGGAAATCCATTTCGACGCGGGCTATGTCCCGCCGAACCAGTCCATCGACCTGTTCGCGCAGGCCTGCCGCGCCATCGCCGAGCCGATCCTGGACCGGCCGATGCACGAGATTTCCGTCGCCCGCCTGCTGGGCCAGCTGTTTACCGTGACGGCGGCCTTTCGCATGCCGACCCAGCCCCAGCTTCTGCTGCTGCAAAAGACGATGCTGGTGGCCGAAGGCGTCGGGCGACGCCTGGACCCGACGACGAATATGTGGCTGCTCGCGCGGCCTTTGGTCGAGGCATGGATGCGCCAGCATCGCGGGCCGGAGGCGCGGATCGCCGACGCGGCCGGCGATTGGATCGGGCGCCTGGAGCGGCTTCCCGCCCTGCTGGACCGGGCGGCGGCGATGGAGGCCGCCTTCACGCCGCAGGGATTGCGGCTGCACCCCGAGACGGCGGCGGCCCTGCGCGACGGCAGCGCGGAGAGCGGCGCCGGCGGCCGCTGGGGCTGGCTGGTCGCGGGACTGGGGCTGGGCCTTGCGCTCGGGCTGCTGTTCGGCCTGTGACGGCAGGATTGCCAGGACGGCGTCCGGCCTGTTAATTACGCCGCTCGGCTGTGAATAGCGGGGCCCGCCCGTGCCAGGAATGCGGCGTATCCTTCTGATCGTCAGCGGCGGCATCGCCGCCTATAAGACCCCGGACCTCGTCCGGCGGCTGCGCGAGCGCGGCTATGCGGTGCGCTGCGTCATGACGGATGCGGCGGCGCAGTTCGTGACGCCGCTCGCCCTCCAGGCGGTCAGCGAGGACAGGGTCTATCGCGCGCTGTTCGACCTGACCGACGAATCCGAGATGGGCCATATCCAGCTGTCGCGCGATGCGGACCTGCTGCTGGTTGCCCCGGCCACCGCCAACCTTCTGGCCAAGATGGCGTCCGGCCTCGCCGACGACCTGGCGTCCACGGCGCTGCTGGCGACCGACAAGCCGGTGCTGGCGGTGCCGGCGATGAATGTCCGGATGTGGCTGCACCCGGCGACCCAGGCCAATGTCGCGACATTGGCCGCGCGCGGCGTCGCCTTTGCCGGCCCGGTCGACGGCGCCATGGCCTGCGGCGAGTTCGGCCCCGGCCGGATGAGCGAGGTGCCGGACATCGTCGCCGCGGTCGAGCGGTTCTTCGCCGCGCAGGACGCGCCGCGGCCGCTCGCCGGGCGGCGCGCCATCGTCACCAGCGGGCCGACCTGGGAAGCCATCGATCCGGTCCGCTATATCGCCAACCGCTCCTCGGGCAAGCAGGGCCATGCCATCGCCGTTGCCCTCGCCCGGCTGGGGGCGGAGACGGTGCTGGTCAGCGGTCCGACCGCGCTGGCCGATCCGCCGGGCCTGTCGGTGGTGCATGTGGAGTCGGCGCGCGAGATGCTGGCGGCCTGCGAGCATGCACTGCCGGCGGACATCGCCGTCTGCGCGGCCGCGGTCGCCGACTGGCGCGTCGCGGAGGAAGCGCCGCAGAAGCTGAAGAAGGCGGCGAACAAGGCGCCGCCGGCTCTGGCGCTGGCAGAGAATCCGGACATCCTGCGCCGCCTGTCGGAACCGGGCGGCAGCCGGCCCGCCCTGGTCGTCGGCTTCGCCGCGGAAACCGAGAAGGTGGTGGAGCATGCCCAGGCGAAACGGCTGCGCAAGGGGTGCGACTGGATTCTGGCGAACGATGTGGCGCCGGCCACCGGCACCTTCGGCGGCGACAGCAATACGCTGCATCTGATCGCGGCCGGCGGGGTCGAGGATTGGCCGACCATGACCAAGGCCGAGGCGGCGGCCCGGCTTGCCGACCGCATCGCCGCGCATTTCACGGGAGCGGGCGGATGACGGTACGGGTCCAGGTGATGCGGCTGCCGCATGGCGCGGATCTGCCGCTGCCAGCCTATGCCACGGCGGACAGCGCCGGGATGGATTTGCTGGCCGCGGTCGAGGCGACGCTGACCCTGGCGCCGGGCGCGCGGGCTCTGGTGCCGACGGGCCTCGCCATCGCCCTGCCGCCGGGCTATGAGGCCCAGGTGCGGCCGCGCTCCGGGCTGGCGCTGAAGCAGGGGCTGACCGTGCTGAACGCGCCGGGCACGGTGGACGCGGATTATCGCGGCGAGGTCGGCGTGATCCTGATCAATCTGGGCCAGGCGCCGGTCGCCATCGAGCGCGGCATGCGCATTGCCCAGATGGTGCTCGCGCCGGTCTCGCGGCTGGCCTGGGAGGCGGTGCCGGCCCTATCCGAGACGGATCGCGGCGCCGGCGGATTCGGCTCCACGGGCACCGGCAAGGCCGGCGCTTAAGAAGGGAACGGGCTCTTGCTGCGTCTCACCAAGAAACTGATGTTCGCCATCGAGGCGGTGGTCGACATCGCCTACAACGCGGCCGATCTGCCGGTGCAGAGCGGCGACGTGGCCGAGCGCCAGGGCATTCCGCGCCGCTATCTGGAGCAGGTGCTTCAGCATCTCGTGCGTGTCGGCATCCTGAAGGGCCAGCGCGGCCCGCGCGGCGGCTATCGCCTCGCGCGCGAACGACGGCGCATCACCCTGGGCGAGATCGTGCGGGTGGTCGGCGAGATCGAGGGCACGACCGATCCGCTGGAAGCGCCGGCCGGGTCGGAGCTGGGCAAGCAGGTGCTGCGCCCGATCTGGGTCGACCTGCAGGAAGAGACGCTGAAGCGGCTGGACGCCATCACCATCGACGATGTGTGCAGCCGGGCGCGCGAACTTGGGATCGACAGCCGCGCGGCGGCGCAGTTCGACTTTATGATCTGAGTGCAGGGACGGAGACCGAAGGCAACCATGGCGGAGAACGAGGCCAGCTTCCGCGGCCGCATCTATAACGACATCGCCGAGACGATGGGCGCGACGCCGCTGGTGCGGCTGTCGCGGCTGGCGGCGGCCGAGAAGGTCCAGGCCGAAATCCTGGCGAAGCTGGAATTCTTCAACCCCATCGCCTCGGTCAAGGACCGGATCGGCGTGGCGATGATCGAGGCGCTGGAGGCGTCGGGCCGGATCACGCCGGGCAAGACGGTGCTGGTCGAGCCGACCTCCGGCAACACCGGCATCGCACTGGCTTTCGTGGCCGCGGCGCGGGGCTATCGCCTGATCCTGACCATGCCCGAATCGATGTCGGTGGAGCGGCGGCGCATGCTCAAGCTGCTGGGCGCGGAGCTGGAGCTGACGCCGCCGGAGAAGGGCATCCGCGGGTCCATCGAGCGGGCGCAGCAGCTCGTCGACTCGATCCCCGATGCGCTGATGCCGCAGCAGTTCGAGAATCCCGCCAATCCGGATATCCATCGCCGCACCACGGCGGAAGAGATTTGGGCCGATGCGGGCGGACAGGTCGATGCCCTGGTCGCGGGCGTTGGTACCGGGGGAACCATCACCGGCTGCGGCGAGGTGCTGAAGCAGCACAACCCCGCCTGCCGCGTGATCGCGGTGGAGCCCGAGGACAGCGCCGTGCTGTCGGGCCAGGAGCCGGGCCGGCATCAGATCCAGGGCATCGGCGCGGGCTTCGTACCGCCGGTGCTCAACCGCGATGTGATCGACGAGGTGGTGCCGATCGCCAACGCCACCGCCTTCGACATGGCGCGCCGGGTGGCCCGGACCGAGGGCATCCCGGTCGGCATCTCGTCGGGTGCGGCGATCGCCGCCGCGGTCGAGGTGGGGCAGCGGCCCGAGATGGCGGGCAAGCGCATGGTCGTGATCGTGCCGTCCTTCGCCGAGCGCTATCTGTCCACGCCGCTGTTCGAGGGTCTTTGACGGTGGAGATCACCGACGCCCAGCTGCATCGCTATGCCCGGCACATCGTGCTGGACGAGGTGGGCGAGGCGGGCCAGCTTGCCCTGCTGGGCGCGCGCGTCCTGGTGATCGGCGCCGGAGGGCTGGGTTCGCCGCTGCTGATGTATCTGGCCGCCGCCGGGGTCGGCACGCTGGGCGTGATCGATTTCGACACGGTCGACCTGACCAACCTTCAGCGCCAGATCGTCCACGGCACCGAGACCATCGGCGAGCCGAAGGTGACGAGTGCGGCGGAACGGCTCGCCGACATCAACCCCGAGGTGCGGGTGGAGACGCATCGCGCGCGGCTCACGCCGGACAATGCGTTGGACCTGATCTCCCGCTACGATCTGGTCGCCGACGGGTCGGACAATTTCACCACCCGTTATCTGGTCAACGACGCCTGCTTCTTCGCGCGCAAGCCGCTGGTCACGGCGGCGCTGCTGCGTTTCGAAGGCCAGCTTGCGACCTTCCGTGCGGGCGTCGGGGACAATCCCTGCTATCGCTGCCTGTTTCCCAGCCCGCCGGACCCGGCGCTGGTGCCGCGCTGCGAGCAGGCGGGCATATTCGGCTCCATCGCGGGCGTGATGGGCACCCTGCAGGCGACCGAGGTGCTGAAGGAACTGCTGGGGCTGGGGCAGAGCCTGACCGGCAAGCTGATGCTCTATGACGGCCTCGGTGCCGGATTCCGCACCCTGTCGGTCCGGCGCGATCCCGATTGCGCGCTGTGCGGCGACACCCCGGCGATCCGCGGGCTCGGTTAGGTCAGAACATCGTCTCAAGCACGCGGTCGGGCGGGTTGTGGCCGTCCACGAAGCTTTTGATGTTCACGATCACCTTCTCGCCCATGGCGATCCGGCCCTCGATGGTGGCGGAGCCCATATGCGGCAGCAGCACGACGTTGTCCATGTCCAGCAGCTTCGGATTGACCGACGGCTCGTGCTCGAACACGTCGAGGCCGGCACCGCCCAGCTTGCCGGCGGCCAGCATGCGGGTCATCGCCGCCTCGTCGATCACCTCGCCGCGGCTGGTGTTGACGATATAGGCGTGCGACGGCATCAGGGCGAGCCGCCGGGCCGAGAGCAGGTGATATGTGGCGGGCGTATGCGGACAGTTGACCGAGACGATGTCCATATGCGCCAGCATCTGGTCCAGGCTGTCCCAGTATGTCGCCTCCAGCTCTCCCTCGATCTCGGGATGGACGCGGCGCCGGTTGTGGTAATGCACCGACACGCCGAAGCCGCGCGCGCGGCGCGCGACGGCCTGGCCGATGCGGCCCATGCCGATGATGCCCAGCCGCTTGCCCCAGATGCGATGGCCCAGCATGGTCGTCGGGCCCCAGCCGCTCCAGCGGCCGGCGCGGACCATGCGTTCGCCCTCGGACAGCCGGCGCGGCACGGCGAGGATCAGCGCCATGGTCATGTCGGCCGTATCCTCGGTCAGCACGCCGGGCGTGTTCGTGATGGTGATGCCGCGCTCGCGCGCGGCGCGGATATCGATGTTGTCGACGCCCGTGCCATAGGCGGCGATCAGCCGCAGTTGCGGGCCGGCGGCCGCGATCACCTCGGCATCGATGCGGTCGGTCACGGTCGGCACCAGCACATCGGCCGTTGCCGCAGCCTCGACGAGGCCCGCCTTGCCGAAGGGTTCGTCGGCCAGATTCAGGCGCGCGTCGAACAGCTCCTTCATCCGCGTCTCGATGGCGTCGGGCAGCTTCCGGGTCACGATGACCAGCGGCTTCTTTCGGATCATGGCGGCGACGGCTCCTCGCTCACGCGCGGCATTTAGGCCGCTGGACACCCCGATGTCCAGCCCAAGCGCTGCTTCGGCTTGACCCGACTCCCCAGACTGCCTTTATAAATCAACAGGATTCGAGGCCTTGTTGGGGAGTTGTCTGAAATGCGCCCGACCCGGCTCGCCGCTGCCCTGGTGTTTGCGGTCGCGCTCGTGGCGTCCCTGCGCGTCCAGGCGCAGACGGGCGATCCCGAGACCGCCATCCCCCGCTTCGTCTCGCTGCGCTCGGGCGAGGTGAATGTGCGTGCCGGACCGGGCCCGCGCTATCCCATCAAATGGGTGTTCATGCAGAAGGACATGCCGGTCGAGGTGGTCGCCGAATACGACACCTGGCGCAAGGTGCGCGACTGGGAGGGGTCCGAAGGCTGGATTCACCGGGCCATGCTGTCGAGCCGGCGCAGCGTGATCGTGACCAGCGATACGCACACCATCCGGCGCGAACCGAGCGAGGGATCGCCGGCCGTGGCCCGGCTGGCGCCGGGTATGGTCGCGGTGGTGGAGAATTGCGATTCCAGCTGGTGCCGCGTGACTGCATCCGGTTACGAAGGCTGGCTGCCGCGCGACGGGCTCTGGGGCCTGTATCCCGGCGAGGTCGTGCAGCAGTAGGGGCCGCCGCCGGAACCGGCGCAACCGTTGCCGGGCATGCGGTTCGCCATCGACGCGGCGGTCGCGTCCGGGGGCACGGGGATCGCCGTCCAATTCCATCTCCCGGCATCCAGGCCCTTGCGCCGGTTCTCCGCCAAACTCATATAGCGGCCGGGCGCTGCCATCGCGGGAGGTCAACCGAGCCATGAGCAAAGCGACAACGGCAAAAGCCGGTTCCGAACAAGGCGACGAAACCGCCGCGGAGCGGATGCCGTTCCAGGCGGAGGTCAGCCGCCTGCTCGACATCGTCGCCAACGCGCTCTACAGCGAGCGCGAAATCTTCCTTCGCGAGCTGATCTCCAACGCGTCGGATGCCTGCGACCGCCTGCGCTATGCGGCGGTGACGGCGCCGGATCTCGTGGGCAGCGACAGCGAATATCGTATCGACCTCACGCCCGATCCCGACGCGGGAACCCTCACCGTCGCCGATAACGGCATCGGCATGACGCGCGAGGACATGGTCGGCAATCTCGGCACCATCGCGCGCTCGGGCACCGCTGCCTTCGTCGAGCAGTTGAAGGCGAGCGCCAAGAGCGGCGAGGGCAGTGCCACGGCGAACCTGATCGGACAGTTCGGCGTCGGCTTCTATTCGGCCTTCATGGTCGCGGATTCCGTCGAGGTGGTAAGCCGCCGGGCGGGCGAGGAGCAGGCTTGGCGATGGGTTTCGGACGGCCGCGGCGATTTCACGGTGGCGCCGGCGGAGCGGTCCGGCCGCGGCACCAGCATCGTCTTGAAGCTCAAGCCGGATGCCAGGGAGTTCCTGGAGCCGATGCGGCTGCGGCGGATCGTGAAGACCTACTCAGACCATATCCCCTTTCCGATCCGGCTGGTTCCCGCGGCGGCAGAGGGCGAGGCCGAGCGGCTCAACGAGGCTGCCGCGCTGTGGACCCGCTCCCGTTCGGAGGTGACCGAACAGCAATACAAGGAATTCTACCACCACGTGGCGCATGCCGCCGACGATCCCTGGCTGACGCTGCATTTCCGGACCGAGGGGGTGATCGCCTATTCCGGTCTGCTGTTCGTGCCGGGGTCGCAGCCCTTCGACCTGTTCCATCCCGACCGCAAGCCGGGGGTGAAGCTGTATGTCCGGCGCGTGTTCATCACCGACGACTGCGCGGCGCTGGTTCCGTCCTGGCTTCGCTTCCTGCGCGGCGTCGTGGATTCGGAGGATTTGTCGCTCAACGTCAGCCGCGAGATGCTGCAGCACGACCCGGTCCTGGCGAAGATCAAGTCGGGCCTGACCAAGCGCGTGCTGGGCGAGCTGGCGCGCAAGGCGGAGAAGGAGCCGGACAGCTATCTTCGGTTCTGGGAGCATTTCGGCGCCGTCCTCAAGGAAGGCCTGTACGAGGCCTTCGAACACCGTGACGAGTTGCTGAAGCTTGCCCGGTTCCGCTCCACCCATGACGATGGGCTGGTCAGCCTCGCCGACTATGTCGGGCGCATGCGCGAGGGGCAGACGGCGATCTACACCATCGGCGGCGACGATCTGGACCTGCTGCGCAAGAGCCCGCAGTTGGAAGGGTTCCGCGCCAGGGGAATCGAGGTGCTGCTGCTGACCGACCCGGTCGACGAGTTCTGGGTTCCGTCGGTCGGCATCTATGACGGCAAGCCGTTCCGGTCGGTCACGCGCGGCGGGGCCGACCTGTCCGCCATCGCCGACGCCGACAAGACCGACAAGCCGGCGGAGAAGGCCCCGGAGCCGGAGGGGACGGGCGACCTGATCGCGGTCCTCAAG
This sequence comes from Alphaproteobacteria bacterium, assembly GCA_050250795.1. Taxonomy (GTDB): domain Bacteria; phylum Pseudomonadota; class Alphaproteobacteria; order UBA8366; family UBA8366; genus JBFWNZ01. The sequence goes on from JBFWNZ010000018.1 coordinate 19,830, forward strand.
ACGGCCCTGGGCGATGCGGTCAAGGATGTGCGGACCACCGAACGGCTGACCGACAGCCCGGTCTGCCTGATTGCCGATGAAGGCGATCTCGACATGCGTCTGGCGCGGATGCTGAAACAGCATCGCCAGCTGGACCATGCGGACCAGCGCATCCTCGAGCTGAATCCAGGCCACCCGTTGATCCGGGCCCTGGCGGCGCGGGCGCTGGAATCCGATGCGGCGGACGCGCTCGCCGATGCGGCGCATCTGCTGCTCGATCAGGCCCGAATCGTAGAAGGCGAGCCGTTGCCCGACCCGGCCGGGTTTGCAAAGCGGCTGGCGGGAATGATGGAGCGCGGCCTTTAGGTCGGGCGACGAAGCCGCTATGAAGGGCAGGGGATCCCGGAAGGGAATCCGTCGGGAGAGTTGTCGCGCATGCTGAAGGTTCGCCGTATCGCCATCGACACCTATCCGGAGAACATGGCGCTGCTGTCGCGGTCCTGCAGTGTGTACCGGGCCGAAGAGTTCCAGGCGCTCAAGAAGATCGAAATCCGCAACGACGGCCGGCAGATCCTGGCGACCCTCATCATCGCCGACGATCCGGCCCTGGTGGGGCCGGAGGAACTGGGCCTCGGCGAGCAGGCCTTCCGCCGCCTGGGGCTGGCGGAGGGGAGCCTTGTCCATATCGCCCAGGCGACGCCGCCCGGCAGTCTTGAGGCAATCCGGGCGAAGATCGCCGGGCGTACCCTGTCCGCGGCCGAGCTGGATGCGGTCATCGCGGATATCGCCGCCCACCGCTATTCGCCGATGGAGATCACCGCCTTTCTGATCGCTTCGGCCAGCTTCATGACCACCGACGAGATGCTGAACCTGACCCGCGCGATGGCGCGGGTGGGCAACCGGCTCGAATGGCAGTTTCCGCTGGTGGTCGACAAGCATTGCATCGGCGGCATTCCGGGCAACCGGACTTCGATGATCGTCGTGCCCATCGTCGCGGCGCATGGCCTGCCGATCCCCAAGACCTCGTCGCGGGCCATCACCTCGCCCGCCGGAACCGCCGACACGATGGAGGTACTGGCCCGCGTCGACCTGACGATGCGCGAGATGCGGGCGCTGGTGGAGCAGGAGAAGGGCTGCCTGGTCTGGGGCGGGCATGTGAACCTGTCGCCGGCTGACGATATCCTGATCTCCATCGAACGCCCGCTCGGCATCGACACGATGGAGCAGATGGTCGCCTCGATCCTGTCGAAGAAGCTGGCGGCGGGGTCGACGCACCTGGTCATCGACATCCCGGTCGGCCCCAGCGCCAAGGTGCGCGACCACGCCACGGCGGTGCGGCTGCGCAAGATGTTCGAGTATGTCGGCGGGGAAATCGGCCTGAACCTCGATGTGATCGTCACCGACGGGTCGCAGCCCGTGGGGCGCGGGATCGGGCCGGTGCTGGAAGCCCGCGACGTGATGGCGGTGCTGCGCAACGAGCCGGACGCGCCCGCCGACCTGCGCGAGCGGGCCCTGCTGCTGGCCGGGCGGATGCTGGATTTCGATCCGGCGCTGCGCGGCGGGACCGGGCATGCACGCGCCCGCGAATTGCTGGAATCCGGCCAGGCGCTGGCGGCCATGGACCGCATCGTCGAGCGCCAGGGGCGGGTGGAGACGGCATATCCCTTGGGCCGGCTGGTGCATGAGATGCCGGCACCGGCAGATGGCATCGTCACGGCCATCGACTGTTATCGCATTGCCCGCATCGCGCGGCTGGCCGGCGCACCCATGGACAAGGGGTCCGGCATCGATCTCCTTGCCAAGGTCGGCGATCCGGTGCGCCGGGGCCAGCCGCTCTACCGCATCCACTCGGCCTTCGAATCGGATTTCGGCTTCGCCACCCGGCTCGCCGCGGACGGCTCCGGCTACGCCATCGCACCGGGCCGGGCGGCATGACGCGGCATCCGAAGGCTCTTTTCGCCTTCGCGGACTCCCTCGATCCGGCGCGGCGGCTGGCGGCCGCGCTCGGGCTGCCCTGCGTCGAGATCGAACTGCACCGCTTTCCCGATGGCGAAAGCCGCGTCCGCGTGCCGGAGGCGGCCGAGGCGGCGCTGCTGTACCGCTCGCTCGACCGGCCGAACGACAAGCTGGTCGATCTGCTGCTGGCGGCCTCTTCCCTGCGCGATTCGGGGACGGCCCGGCTGACGCTGGTGGCGCCCTATCTCTGCTACATGCGCCAGGACATGGCGTTCCGGCCGGGCGAGGCGGTCAGCCAGCGGGCCGTCTGCGGCTTCCTGGACCGGCTGTTCGATGCCGTGGTGACGGTCGAGCCGCATCTGCACCGCATCGATTCGCTGGCGGCGGTGTTCCCGACGGCACAGGCAGCCGCGCTGTCCGCGACCGGCCTTCTGGCGGAAGCGTTGCGTACGGACGGCGTCGACCCGGCGACGGTTCTGGTCGGTCCGGACGG
>JBFWNZ010000019.1:0-21709 GCA_050250795.1 Alphaproteobacteria bacterium
CGGCCGCGATCATCGCCCGAAACAACTCCACCCCGGCCGGCAGCGCGGCGCGCCCCGAGATCAAGGTCGTCCACCATCCGGTCGTGCGCACCCATCCCGAAACAGGCCGCAAGGCGCTGTACGTCAACCCGGTGCACACGGTCGGCCTCAAGGACATGACGGCCGCGGAGAGTCGCGGCATCCTGGAATTCCTCTACGCCCACTCGATCCTGCCGGAATTCACCTGCCGCCTGCACTGGACGCCCGGCGCGCTGGCGCTTTGGGACAATCGCAGCACCATGCATTACGCGGTCAACGACTTCAGCGGCCACCGCCGCGAGATGCGGCGCGTGACGGTGGACGGCGACCGGCCGTTTTAGCGCCGCGCTCGCGGTTGGCGGTCGACAACATTCTCGGACTCGGGCGATAAAGCAGCAATCCGCCGGTTCTGCGGATGTTCAGCTTTGCCCCGTGCCAGAGGAATTTTCATGACCGCTGCCAACCTCAAACTCGGCGAGTACACCGGTCTCGGCGAGAGCTATTCGCGATTCCGTCCCGGCTATTCCGAGAGCGTCCTTGCCGCGCTGTGCGGCCTCCTGCGCCGGCCGGTCTCGGGGCTGGACGCGGTGGATGTCGGCGCAGGAACGGGAATCTGGTCCCGGATGCTGGCCAAGACCGGATTCCGGTCGGTCACGGCGGTCGAACCCAACGACGACATGCGCAGCCACGGCATCCGCGACAGCGAAGGAACCGGCATCGTCTGGCGCGCAGGCACCGGCGAATCGACCGGGTTGGCCGATAATTGCTGCGATCTCGTGAGCATGGCCTCCTCGTTTCACTGGGTGGACTTCGAGAAGGGCACGGCCGAATTCCGCCGCATGCTGCGGCCCGGCGGCCAGTTCATAGCGCTGTGGAACCCGCGCTATATCGAGGCCAATCCGATCCTGGTCGAGATCGAAGACAAGTTGAACCGGATGAAGCCGGACATGAAGCGCGTCTCTTCCGGCCGCTCCGGCCGGACCGAGAACCTGACCGAAATGCTGCAGGCTTCGCCGCATTTCGAGGACGTGGTCTACATCGAGGGCCGGCATGTCTCCCTGCTGACCGTGGACCAGTATATCGGCGCCTGGCAGTCGGTGAACGACATCCAGGTCCAGCTTGGAACCGCCGGCTTCGCCGCCTTCCTGGACTTCATCCGCGACCGGCTGAAAGGCATGGATACGGTCGAGGCGACCTATCTCACCCGCGCCTGGGTTGCACGCGCTGCCTGACGGGCTCGGGGATTTACCGGAATTTCATAAATTCCGGTCAGTTTGGCGGCGGAGCACGACGCAGATCGTGCCGTTGCCGTTCGGGTTGCACGAATTGTCGGGGATCGCATGAGCGGCCAGCCGTGGGGAATGATCGCTCCGTCCTCCAGAACGAGGACGCGACCGAACCTGCGCGATGCCTTGCACGACGGCACTCGCCGCGATCCTGGCGGCGGCATCGCCTGTCCACGCGGCCTCCGACGTGACGGCGGACGAAATCGCAATGCCGCTCCGCAGAGACGAGACGGAACCGCCGGCTTCGGTCGGCGGCAGCCTGGGCGGTTTCAACTGGTCGCTCCCCGGGCTTGCCTCACGCAACGGATCCGACCCGGCCGAGGGCCAGCCGGTGCAACTCGGCTACGGCAACGCCAACGTCACCATCCGGGGCAAGTGGGACAAACGCTATCAGACGCGCGGCGGCATAAGCTTCGGCGCCCTTCTGGATGAGACGGGACATCGTGCACTCGGCGGCGGCTTCCTGACCAACGAGCGCGCAACCGAACTCTATGGGCAATATCAGTTCGTGCTGCCCGATTTGGACGCTCAGTCGTCGTTTACGCTCGGCGAGTATGTGACGCGCGAACGGCAATCCTTCGCAACCGGCGCTAAGCCGGTCTGGGGCTACACGACCTATCTGAACTGGTCCAAACGCAATGACGGCCGCAAATCGAAGGACGGCGATCTTCCGCCAGGCTTGCGGTCCAGCCTGCAAACCTTGATCGACAACGTCTCCGCAATCTCCGGAACCGTCGCCTTCACCCATAGCCCGCAGGTTCGCGAAGGAATCGAGGGCGCGCCGCGCACCAATGCGGTCGACCTGTCGCTGCGCGGCGTCACGCCCTCGCTGTTCGGTCCCTTCCTGCCCGTATCGCTGGGGGTCGGCGTGAACGCCGCCCATTACGGTCATGTCGACGACAGCCGGGAGACCGCAGTGATCGGCAATGGCGGCCTGGGCATCGTCTTCATGGGCGGCGACTATTTCCGTCATCCGATCCACTGGCTGGTTGGGATCGGAGGCGATGCCGATACGACGGGCGTCTTCGGCGGTACGGTTGCGGCCGAGTTGGACGCGATGTCGGTCAGCTACCGCCAGACCACGGACCGGGAGGCGACGCTGCTGGTCGCGTGGCGCGTATCGGACCTTTGGTCCGAACAGGACCAACGGCGGATCAGCACCCTGAATGTCGCAGACGGCAACGGCCCCATATCCTTCTCCGCGCGCAATCGCGGCGCTGGAAAGCCCGACCGCATCGCCGCCGCCGAGCACAGCCTGATCCGGATGGGCTTCCTGCCGCCGACAGGATCGGAGACCGGTCCGTCCGCAAGCGGCAGTTCCGGCGGAGGCATCCAGCTGACACCCACCGGCGCCGCCCAACAGCCCTTGCAGGTTCAGCAGGCGATCACCCGAACCCAGCAGCTTCAGCAGGATGTGCAGGACGAGAAGAACGCGGAAATCCGCAGCAGCAGTCCCGCAGCTGCGAACCGGGCCGTCATCACGGGCCTCTCGCTTGAGAACGTGATTAGCTGGGGCGGCGCCAACGAAGTCTGGGCCACATTCACAAGCATCGCGAATCCAGGCCTTTCGACGTTCACCGCGCTATGTGCAGGCAGCGGCGACACGCCACCGGTATCGCTGACGGGGACGCAGATTCTGGTCGATATGACCGGCATCACCAACACATGCACCGATGTCCAGGTGTTCCAGGACGGCACGTCGCTCGGATCGGTGGAAGGATGCTTCATCGCCGGGACGCGGGTCGTGATGGCCGACGGCTCGGACAAGGCGATCGAGGATGTCCGCGTCGGCGACATGCTGAAGGGGCCCGACAGCAATCCTCACGAGGTGCTGGCGCTGCATCGTCCGCTTCTCGGAGGCCAGCATCTCTACGCCATCAATAGCAGCCGCCATTTCGTGACCGATGGGCACCCCTTCATGACCCGCGCGGGATGGAAGGCGATGGATGTCGAGATCGCCGAACGCTTCAATCCGGGTCTGGTCGTCGGGCCGCTTCGTATCGGCGATATCCTGATCGTCGATGGCGGAGAGGTGCCGATCGAATCGATTGCCATGCAGGCCGGCCCGGCCGACACGCCGCTCTATAACTTCGCGGTTTCGGGAACGCGCAGTTTCTTCGTGCGCGAAAACGGAACCGCCTATCTCGTGCACAATAAATAGGCCCGCCTCAGCCAGCCGGAGAGACAATCCGTCAAGCGGGGCGAATCTTCTTGGCCAGCCGGACGGGGTGCACCTATCTTTGGACCCGAAAACGGGGTCTCAGAAATGCTTTCGACACGTCTCGCCGAATGGGTGGTCAAGAACGATATACGCCTGCCCAAGCCAATTGAGTTCAAGCTCGCCGACGCGGTATCCCGCGTCCAGTATCGCAAGGCAAAGAAGCTGCACGGTCCGGAAATGCCGGATCTGCCCGCGATTCCTGCCGGTCCGCCACGCTATTCGCTGAGCTATTTGGATCCGCGGTTCCTGCTGCAATACCCCTGGACCGAGCATGTACGCCTGCGGCCGACCATCGTGTCGGTCCCCGAGGCACTGGTATTCATGCCGACCTACGCCCCCAAGGGCGTCGTCGCACCCGGCGTCCGCGACACAAGGATGGCGACCTATCTGAACCTGATGCATCGCGGCTGGAGCCGGCAGTACCAATCGCCCTGGACCTATCTCGACTCCATCGACAGCGTGTTCCACGTCCTGTCGACCGACGCCAATCTCGTCGTCGCGGATTTCCGCTCGTCCGACGCGTTCCGCGAAGTGCTGCTGGATCACCAGCGCAACCTGAACGCCCCGAATTACGAGCTCTGGTTCAGCGACAATCCGGAATCGCCCTGGGTCGCCTTGAATGCCGTGGTGCTGCGCAAGTTCATGACCGGCACATTCTCATACCTGATCCACACCACCAGCGACCTGATCTGGAGCCAGCGCGGCTGGCTGCGCGAATGCATCCTGGAGATGAACCGGGATCAGGACTGCCTGATCACCTATCCGACGGTCACGACAGCCGCCGCGAATGTGGCCTATCAGGCCGCACCGCTGCCGGAGGACAAGGACCCGTTCACGGTCTCGCTCGCAAATGCCTATTGCCGGATTTTCCATCGCGACTTCTTCGCCGCCTATGGCTACCGCTATCCCGATATCTTCCGGAACTGCTACACGGAGACGTTCCTCCCCTTCATGCTGGACGCGCTGGGAAAGAACCAGAAGATGATCCCACGGGCCAACTGTGCGCATTGCGAGGGCCTGGATATCTGGGAAGCCGAGGACGGAACCACCTATGCCGCCGGCATCGAGCACCAGCAGTTTCTCGACATCCTGGCCGGCTGCAAGGCGATGCTTTCGCACTTCCCCGGACAGGCGGAACAGCGCGACTACTATCGCCAGGCCCTTTACATGGACGTCGATTACTATCGGACGCTGAATATCCGGCGCTTCCGCAATGGCGTCGAAGTGACCGACCCGTTGCCGCCGCTGGGACCGATCCCCTAGCGATCGCTCACGCCCGGGGCGGGCCGCCCCGGCGCAAGGCCAGATGCCGGATGCCGTAGCCGACTTCGGCATAACGGCCCTGCAGATGCCGTTCGCCCTCGACCGCCGCCCATTCGCGCATCTGCGAAGCCCGGAAATCGCCGAAGGCTTCGATCGATTCGAGCAACCGCGCGCGAATGGAGTCGTTGGGCCGGCCGCTGGCCAGATGCTCCATCAACTCGTCGGCAATCTGTTCCGGGGTCAGGGGAATGGCGCGCATAGGGGCACTTGTAACGCCGCGTGCTGCCGCACGGCAAGATTCCTGTGGCGCGCTACAGAGCGGCGGCGCCGGTCAGACTCTCCACCGATTCCCGCGCGCTGCCACCAAGAATTTCGACGCGCCGGTTGGCGCAATCCACATGCAGTCGCATAGCCTGGCTCCAGGATCGGAACAAGGTCTCACCCGCCCCGATGACAGCCGGAATGCCCAGTTCGCCGGCACGGATCGCCATATGCGAATTCACCCCGCCATAGGCCGTCACCAAACCGGCGATGCGATGCGAGAATAGCCAGTCGAAGCCTGGGTCCGCGTTGGGGATGACGACGATGCTGCCGGGCAGATCGCTGCGGCGGTCATGCGTGACCACCCGGGCCGTCACGCTCTTCTGCGTGATGAAGTTCGGCTCCGTCGCCGGAATATGGAACGCCCATACGTCCTGTGCAGCGCCGAGAAGCGGCGGCAGCACAATCTGCTGCGCCCGCGCATAAGCCTGCCGACCCTGTTCGATACTCCGGCGCAGGATGTCGCCGGCGTCGTCGCTGGAACTGTGAAGATGCCGGATCGCGGCGATGTCGGCATAGGCCATATCCTCCGCCGAAAAGCCGTATTCCTCACCGACCGCCTTGATCAGGCTGATCGCGTCCGAGAGATGGCGGGTGAACAGGAATTTCGCATACTCCCGTCCCTCGATGCTGGATTGCAGGAAGTTGAACAGGCCAACCACATCGTCGTTGAGCCCATGTTCTTCCAGCAGGCCATGGATGCAGCGCATCTGTTCCAGGGAAAGCGCGAATCGTTCAGTGCGTTCGATCTCGCTGTCCGCGCCCGCCCAGTCGAAATAAAGGTCCGGCGCCTCGTCGTAGCGAGGGGATAGAATATCGTAGGTGCCGGGGCGCAAATGACCGTAGGCCGCCAGGAAGTTGGTCCGGTCCATCTGACGCAGATCGCGGGTGAGCCGGCTGCTGACCGTATTCAGGGTCCCGATGAATGCATGATAGTCGCTGGCGGAGAACACTCCGGCGCTGACCAGCGAGCGGAGGAACTGGACGGCGATAAAACCAGCCCGCGCCAAGCCGGCAAAGGGCAAGGTGCCGTACCGCTTGCAGTCTTCGAGAATCCAGTAGATCCGCGAAATACGATCCATGTCGCAATCGAGGATACGCCGATGGCGTTCCTGCAGCGTCTTCAGCTTCTGCAGGTCCTGGTACCAGAGTCCCTGGCGGCTGTGGATGATCCGGTTGGTCAGCCGGCGCAAGCTGTCGGCAAGCGTCTCGCGATCCTCGGCCGAGAATCCGTATTCGCCGAGCACGGCGAGACGATCCTTCAGGTCGATGGTGTAGCAGGAGAAAATGATGTCGAACTCGACCTTGTCATGCAGGCTGGGCGATGCCTCCAGCCGGTCGAGGTAGTAGTTGACGAGCCGCGCCCCAAGGTCGCCATCGATATCCGCCGGGACGAAGGAATTGAAACTGACCCGGACGTCGATATAGGGCAGCCCGTGCAGGCTGACGAGCAGCGGAAAGCTGCGCAGGTTCTTGTAGCCGTAATTGTCGCGCTGATAGGCCCAGATCGAGTCGGTGATCAGATCCTTGTAAAGCGACAGGGCCAGCGGCCGCGGACGGATGCCGATGATCTCCGCCGGGTTCCAGTCAGGCATGACACCGAACAGCGTGCGCTCGCCGAATAGATAGGGATGCGGCCGATTCGCGGCCGCGATCTTCTGTTCGACCTGCGACAGATACTCGGTGTGGCGCGTGGCATCGGCCGCAATCCCCTCGCGCAACACCAGCGGCCGGACCTGCAACAGGACTGGTTTCCCATCAGCGCCGATGGCAAATTCGATATCCAGCCGGTCATGCCCGAGAAGCGCTTCCAATTCGCGCGCGACGGCAATCACTGGTCCAAGCGCAGGTGCCGGACATTCCGCCAAGGCCCGCGCCATCACGAAGGTCTTCAACTCATTGGTCGAGCCCGCCGTGACACTGGTTGTCCCCTTGCTCCGGTCGTCGTAGTTGACGACGAAATAAGGACCGCCGGTATTCGGATCGATGGTGAAGGCCACCCCGCTCAAGGCCACTTCGCGCAGATATGGCTGCACGAACACCTGATTCTCCAGCGCGTCCGTTCCGAACGAGGCGATGACCCTGCCGATCGCGCGCGACAATGCCACCTCGCCCCGCACATCGCCAATCGACAGAAACCGCCCGGCGTTGGATTCGGTCTCGGCGTCTTCGCTCAGCGCGCTGCTGCGCACGATCGCCGGTTCGCCCGCCCAGGCAAGAGCGCGGAAGGATGCGAGGATGGCCGACGGGTCTGCCTGCCATGCCCCAGCCGTGAACCGCAGCGCCGGCAGCACCCGCGCTTCCGTCACCAGCGGGGCCAGGCGCTCCAGCGTCTCGGCCTTGGTTCCGAATGCCACCCTCGGCGACGCACCGTTCCCCTTCGGCATCGCCTAACCCTCCGCCGCCAGCGCCAGATAGCGGAAGCACGCGACCAGAGTCGACGCCCCCATATCGGGCGTTGTGCGCAACAGCGCCATCAACGCATCCGGCGCGAAATAGACGAGTTGCCCGACCCCCGGCTCATGCGTCAGCACCCCATTGCCCGACAACGGCACCGCATCGCGGGCCACGAACAGGGCGACCGTCGCCTCGATCAGACCGGCATCCGGCAGGAAGCCACCCAAGGACACGAGACGGTCCGGCGCACAGGTCAGGCCGGTCTCCTCGCGCAATTCGCGCAACGCGGTCTCCGCAGAGGTCTCGCGCGGTTCGACGAAACCGGCGGGGGCCTGCCAGACAACGCGATCGAGTTGATGGCGATAGCCGCGCATGAGCCCGATCCGTCCATCCCGCTCCGGCAAAACGCAGATTCCGCCGACGCCATCTTCGTTCTGCTGACGCGGACGGACGATCAGGTAGTCCTCCACCGTCCGGCCCTGGCCTGCCTCCAGACGGTCGAAAAACACCTCGAACAAGCGATTCGCACAGGCCGGCCTTCGCGCAGCCAGCCGATAGTCCACACGCTGGCTGTCCGCGTCGTCGAAATCGGTCATCGAAACGGCTCTGCCCCCAGGTCCAAGATTTCCGTCATGTCCGTCTGGATCATGCCAAGCCATCGCGCCGAAAGCACCGTCTGAATCGCCGCCAAAGCGTTCGGACGCAATGTGCCGCAGAAAGGCTCTGCTCGAAACGCGCATCCAGAACAGCACGCAGCGATTCGATCTCCGCAAGCGTGAAAACAGCGGATAGTTCTTTGTGCTTCGCGAGGATTCGCGGCCGGATCGCGGCATGAGCCGCGTTCCGGCGGGATTGCGTCGCGCGCTCTGCCGGAACGCGGAAGGTCGAGGTCGCGTCGGGAAGGGCGACGAAATCGCCGGCGGCGCTGTAACGCAGCCAGAGATCCCAATCCTCTAGATAAGGCAGCGACTCGTCGAACCCGCCCAAGGATTCGTAAACGGATCGCCGGAACAACACGGATTGGATGGGAAGATCGTTCTCGATCCACAGGCGCCCGCGCTCGAACGGCGCGGCACCGACGATTCGGACCGGTCTGTCCCGCGGCGGATACAGGCCTTGGACGAGCCCCTCTGTCAGCACCATCCGCGATGCCGCAAAGGCGGCAGGCGCCGGCGGGCTGGCATCCAGAGCCTCCGCCAGTGTCCCCACATGACCGGCATCGAGCCGGTCGTCCTCGTCGAGGAACCCCAGATAATCGCCCGATGCCGCCGCCAGCCCCGCATTTCCCGCTGCCGAGCGCCCGCATCGCGGCACCGGCAAATAGCGAATCAGGCCAGGCGCCGAACGGTCCAACTCGGCAACCAGTTCCTCGGAGCGACGCCCCCCGTCCTCCACGACCAGAATTTCGAGCGGGCGGTGCACCTGGGCGATCGCGCTGCGAATCGCATCGGCCAGATAGGCCCGCCGCTCGCCCAATGTGCGGACGATGAGGGAAACCCGCAGCGCACCCTTACGCTGCGTCTGCATTGCGCAGCCTTGAATCTGTCATGAGCGTTTGTATCGCGCCCGCACCGCAGCCCGCAACGGCAGCGCAATGGCATTTGACTCCGCATCGGCCTGGGCTATAGGTAGCAGGACCCTGCCAGTGACGTCCCGCTTCAGGCTGCCTTTTGGGTTACGGAGCGGTCCGATCGGCCATGTCGGATTGTCGCATCGGAAACGCGCATGACCTCTGCCGCCCAGTTTTTCAAAGCGATCTACAGAATCCGGAGAACCGAGGAAGAGATCATCCGTCTCTACCCGACGGACAAGATCAAGAGCCCGGTCCACCTTTCCATCGGCCAGGAGTTCGTTTCGGTCGGTGTGTGCGAGGCCCTTCGGCCCGACGACATCGTCTTCGCGACCTATCGCAGCCACGCGGCCTATCTCGCGAAGGGCGGCGACATCAACGGCATGTGGGCCGAGCTCTACGGCAAGCGCGACGGCTGCGCGCGCGGCAAGGCGGGCTCGATGCATCTGGTGAACATCCCCGTGGGCATGATGGGCGCCTCCGCCATCGTCGGCACCACGGTGCCGCAGTCCATCGGCTATGCCTGGGCACTGAAGCAGCAGGGCGGCGGACGCATCGTCGTCAGCTTCTTCGGCGAGGGCGCTCTCGATGAAGGCGCCATGCATGAGAGCTTCAATTTCGCGGCCTTGAAGAAGCTGCCGATCCTGTTCGTCTGCGAGAACAACCAGTACGCGATCTACAGCCACATCACCGAGCGGATGCCGGAAGCCAATATCTGCGAACGGCTGAGCGCCTATCGCATTCCCGCCCGGCGAATCGAAACCGGGGCGACCCAGGATTTGTTCGCCGCCGTGACCGATGCCGTCGGCCGCATTCGTGCCGGCGACGGGCCGCAATTCCTTGAAGTCGACACCTATCGCTGGCGCGACCATGTCGGGCCGGGCGAGGATTTCTATCACCCGGGCCGCTCGGACGGGACGCTGGAGGCGTGGCGGGCGAAGGACGAGGTCGAGCGTCTCGGCGCCCAGCTTCCGGCCGGCGAACGGGCACGCATCGAAAACGAGGTCGAGACGGAACTCGCCGCGGCCATCGCCTTTGCCGAAGCAAGCGAGTACCCGGAGGACAGCGAGTTGTACGACCATGTCTTCGCCTGACGGTCAGGCCCTCATCTCCTACGCGGACGCGCTGTACCAGGCGACGTTCCAGGAGATGGAACGCGATCCTTCGGTCTTCGTCTACGGCCTGGGCGTCGACGACGCCAAGGGCATGTACGGCACCACCAAGGACCTGCACCGCGATTTCGGCGCCGACCGGAATTTCGACACCCCCCTGTCCGAGGATGCGCTGACCGGCATGGGAATCGGCGCCGCCATGGCGGGCATGCGGCCGATCCATGTGCATCAGCGTTTCGACTTCCTGCTGCTGTGCATGAACCAGCTCGTGAACATCGCCGCAAAGGCGCATTACATGTTTGCCGGCTCGGTGCGCGTGCCCATGGTGGTGCGCTCGATCATCGGCCGGAGCTGGGGCCAGGGCGCGCAGCACTCCCAGGCGCTGCACAACTATTTCATGCATGTTCCCGGCATGAAGGTCGTCGCGCCGACCACACCCTACGATGCCAAGGGCTGCATGATCGCCGCGATCCGCGACGACAATCCGGTGATCTTCATGGAACACCGGATGCTGTACGGCAACACGGGCTACGTACCGGCCGCACCCTACGAAGTCCTGCCCGGGAAAAGCCGCGTGCTGACCCAGGGCGACGACGTCACCATCGTCGCCATCAGCCATATGGTCGTCGAGGCGTTGCGCGCGCATGCGCACCTTGAGGCGCGCGGCATCCAGGCCGAGGTGATCGACCCCGTCTGGCTGGCGCCGCTGGACATGGACACCATCGTCGCCAGCGTGCGCCGGACGGGCCGCCTGCTGGTGGTGGACAATGCATGGACCCATTGCGGCGCCAGTGCGGAAATCATCGCCGCGGTTGCCGAGCGGATGCAGGGCGAGAAGGCCGTGAAGCTGGCCCGCATGGGTTTCGCGCCGGTTCCGTGCCCGACCACCAAACCGCTGGAAAACCTGTTCTATCCGAACGGACGGACGATTGCCGCACGCGCCTATGACATGCTTCACAGCGCGCCGCAGGGCTGGCTGCCGGACGGCGAGGAAGCGCGCGAGATCGCGGAATTCAAGGGACCCTTCTAAGCAGCGTCGAGGGCGAGCGACACACCATGGCAGGCAATCCGCAGCTTCTGGCCGAGATCAAGGCCAAGATCGACGCCTATTGCGACGGCGCGCACGATTTCGCCTTCGATCCGGCCAAGCCCGTCGTGCGGCTGCATGAGCCGACCTTCAGCGCGCCGGAGATCAATGCCGCGCTCGACGTCATGCTCAGCACCTTCGTCACGCAGGGCGCGAAGGTCCGCGCCTTCGAGGATCAGTTCGCAGAGTATATGGGCGCGCGTTACGGCGTGATGTCGAATTCCGGCTCGTCCGCCAACCTGCTCGCGGTTGCGGCCATCGCCAATCCCGACGCGCCGCGTGCGCTGAAGCGCGGCGACGAGGTGATCGTGCCCGCCCTGTCCTGGTCGACCACGGTCTGGCCGATCATCCAGATGGGCCTGATCCCGGTGATCGTGGATATCGACCCGGTTACGCTCAACATCGACCCGAACGCGATCGAGGCTGCCATCGGCCCGCGGACCCGCGGACTGATGCCCGTGCATGTCTACGGCAATCCCTGCGACATGGACGCGCTGCTCGACATCTGCAAGCGGCACGACCTCGTCCTGGTCGAGGATTGCTGCGAGGCGCTGGGCGCCAGCTACGACGGAAAGGCGGTCGGCACCATCGGCGATGTCGGCACCTACAGCTTCTACTTCTCGCACCACATCTGCACCTTCGAGGGCGGCATCACGGTCAGCAACCTGTCCGAGATGGACGATCTGATGCGCATTCTGCGGGCCCATGGCTGGGTCCGTGAGGTCCGCGAAAAGGACGCTTATACGAGCCAGTATCCCGAAATCGACCCGCGCTTCCTGTTCGTCAATCTCGGCTACAACCTGCGGGCCATGGAGATTCAGGGCGCGATGGGCGCCGTGCAGTTGCCGAAGCTGCGCGAGTATGTGGATGTCCGGCGCGAGAACGCCGCCTATTGGCAGGAAGCATTCGCCCCCTTCGACAAGCTGGTTGCCGTCCAGCATGAGACGCCCAAGGGGCACCACTCCTGGTTCGGCTTCCCGATGATCCTGCGTGAGCAGGCGCCCTTCGAGGCGCGCGAGTTGCGCGACCACCTGGAGGCCGCAAACATCGAGACTCGCCCGATCATCTGCGGCAACATCGCAAGACAACCGGCCCTCAAGAAATACGAGCACCGGGTGGATGGCGATCTCGCCCATGCTTCGGCGGTCATGGATCGCGGCGTGGCCTTCGGCAACCATCAGGCCGTGAACGCCGAGGCGCGCGACTATGTCCGCGGCAAGGTCGTGGAATTCCTGGAGCGGTTCGGCAACTGGTAAGCCGCCGCAGGGAACCGGGGAACAAGGGGAGACGGAAGGGGTGGCCAAGCCGAGAGCGCTGATCACCGGCATCACCGGCATGGTGGGCTCGCATCTGGCCGAGTACCTGATCGACCATACCGACTGGGATGTCTATGGCATGTGCCGCTGGCGCAGTCCGCTGGACAACATCCAGTCCCTGATCCCGCGCATCAATGCCAAGGATCGCGTGTTCCTGCTTTATGGCGAGTTGCGCGACTACCTCTCGATCCAGGAGGTGGTGAAGCAGGTGCGGCCCGACTACGTGTTCCACCTCGCCGCCCAGAGTTTCCCGCGCACCAGTTTCGATTCGCCGCTCGACACGCTGGAGACCAACATCCAGGGCACGGCGCGCGTGCTGGAAGCGCTGCGTCACCTCAAGAAGGACGCGATCACGCATATCTGCGCCTCTTCCGAGGTGTTCGGCCGCGTGCCGAAGGAGAAGCTGCCGATCGCCGAGGACTGCACCTTCCACCCCGCCTCGCCCTACGCGATTTCCAAGGTCGGAACCGATCTGGTCGGCCGTTATTACGCCGAAGCCTATGGCATGACGGCGATGACGACCCGCATGTTCACCCATACCGGCCCGCGGCGCGGCGACGTGTTCGCCGAATCCAGCTTCGCCAAGCAGGTGGCGATGATCGAAGCCGGGCTGATGCCGCCGGTGGTGAAGGTCGGCAACCTCGATTCGCTGCGCACCATCGCCGATGTCCGGGACGCCGTGCGCGCCTATTACATGCTGGTGACGGTCAACCCCATCGCCGGCGCCTATTACAACATCGGCGGCACATACAGCTGCACGATCCGAAGCATCCTGGAGACGCTGATCGCGCGCTCAACGCGGGCCAAGGAGATTTCGGTCGAGATCGATCCCGACCGGCTGCGTCCCATCGACGCCGACCTTCAGGTTCCCGACACGGGCAAGTTCGTCGCGCATACGGGCTGGAAGCCGGAAATCCCGTTCGAACGGACGATGCAGGATCTGCTGGACTATTGGCGCGAACGCGTTGGCCGCGAAGGCAACGCCTTCCTCGTCCGGTAGCCGGATGGATGCCCTCACCGACATCGATGTCGTTATTCTGGCCGGCGGTTTCGGGACGCGCCTGCAATCGGTGCTGCCGGACCGGCAGAAGGTGGTCGCCGATATCTCGGGCCGCCCCTTCCTCGCCTTCCTGATCGAGGATTTCGCGCGCGCCGGCTGCCGGCGGGTGATTCTCGCCCTCGGCCACCGTGCCGAACAGGTGATGGACCTGCTCGCCCCATACCGGCCGGCCGGCGTCGAGATCGTTGCGTCTGTTGAGCCCGAACCGCTCGGCACCGGCGGCGCCGCGCGGCTGGCGCTCGCACAGACCCGCAGCCGCCGCCTTCTTCTCACCAACGGCGATTCCTTCCTGCCCGTGGACCATGCGCAGCTGGTCGCAGCCCATATCGTCGCCGGCGCTGCGGCCACCCTGGTCGTCACTGCGGTGGATTCGGTCGCCCGCTACGGCGAGGTCGTCGTGGCGGAGGACGGCGCGATCCACGCGTTCCGCGAGAAGCAGGACGCCGGCGACCGGCCGGGATTGATCAATGCAGGCCGCTATCTGATCGAACGCGAAGCCCTGGAGATATTGCCGCGGGACCGGCCCGCCTCGCTGGAACGCGACCTGTTCCCGGCCCTCTGCGGGGGCGCGCTTTACGCGTTCCAACAAGATGGACCCTTTATCGACATCGGCACGCCGGACAGCCTGCGCAGCGCGTCCCGCTATTTCGAGAGCCTGGGAGCGTCGGCATGATCATCGCGCGTACGCCCTACCGCATTTCCTTCTTCGGCGGCGGCACGGACTTTCCGGGCTATTACCGCGAGCATGGCGGGGCGGTCCTGTCCACCACGATCAACCGCTACGTCTACGCCACCTGCCGCTATCTGCCGCCGTTCTTTTCGCACAAATCCCGCGTGGTCTGGTCGAAGATCGAGACGGTCAGCGAGCACGCCAAGCTCGACAACCCGGTCGTGCGGGCAGCCCTCGAGTTTCTCAAGATCGACCGCGGCATCGAAGTCCATTATCAAGGCGACCTGCCTGCCCGATCGGGCCTCGGCTCCAGTTCCTCGTTCACGGTCGGACTGCTGCACGCACTGCACGGCTTGCAGGGCCATCACGTCAGCAAGGAACAACTGGCGCACCAGGCCATCCACATCGAACGCACGATGCTGGCGGAACCCGGCGGCGTGCAGGACCAGATTGCAGCCGCCTATGGCGGGTTGAGCCGCATCGACTTCCATCGCGACGATTCCTTCGTCGTCACGCCGATGATGGTCGGCGCCCAGCGCATGCGCGACCTGGAGCAGCATATGCTGCTGTTCTATACGGGCCTGTCGCGCGATGCGTCGACCATCGAGCGCGAGAAGACGAGCCGCGTCGACAAGATTCAGAACGACCTGCGGCTGATCCAGGACATGGTCGAGGAAGGCGAGAAACTGCTGACCGGCGACGCACCATTCGATGCGTTCGGCGCCCTCCTGCACGAGGCCTGGACCGTCAAGCGCCGCCTGTCCGACAAGGTCGCCCCTTCCTTCATCGACCAGATCTACGAGAAGGCGATGCAGGCCGGTGCCAGCGGCGGCAAGCTGCTGGGGGCCGGCGGCGGCGGCTTCCTGCTGTTCATCGTCTCGCCCGACCGCCATGCCCCCGTGCTGGAAGCGCTGGAGGATTTGCTGGTCGTCCCGGTGCAGATCGACCGGCGCGGGTCGCAGATCATCTTCTACGAGCCCGAACCCCACACCCGCACCTCGCTGGTCCGCCGCGACTTCCGCGCCTTCAACCTGAACGGCGGCTGACCGCTAGAGCAGCCCCAGTTCGGGCAGGATTGCGCCCACCTCCGCCAGCGACGGCAGAAGCCGGACGGAAAAGCCCGGACCGCTCAAGGCAAGGCTGGCCGAGACATGATCCGGCCCATGCCCCGTGCGCACCGCGATGCCGCCCGCCAACCCCGCCGCCAGGCCGGCCTCAAGGTCGCTGGCCTTATCGCCGACGATCCAGGAACGGCCGAGATCGAGGTTCAGCACCATCGCCGCATGCCGCAGCATGCCCGGCCCGGGCTTGCGCCAGGGATGCTCCGGCCGGCAGAAGGGTGCCGCCACAGCGTCGTGATAGGCACAGGCCAGGACGGCATCCAGCACAGCATCTTCCGCGGCCAGCAGATCGCGGATGCGCGCCTCCACCGCCGCGAATGCCGCCCAGCCGAAATACCCGCGCCCGATGCCGGACTGGTTGGTCACGACAGCGACCGGAATGCCTGCCGCATTGCAGGCCCGGACCGTTGCCGCCGCACCGGGAATCAGAACCGCATCCTCGGGGCGGGAGAGATAGTTGACCTCTTCCACCAGCACGCCGTCGCGGTCGAGGAACAAGGCAGGCCTCATCCCCCCTCGGGCCGCCGGCCGCAGGATTTCGCACCACAGGCCGCAACCGTCGACCAGCGTTGCGTCCAGGCCTGCACCGGTTGCTGGCGTCACTGCTCCGCGACCCCTTCGGCCGTCGGCGTCGCCATTCGCCGGATGCCCAGCACCTTCATGCGCGACAACAATGTGGTCGGCTTCACATCCAGGATTTCAGCAGCCCCGCCGAGGCCGAAAACCTTGCCCCCGCTCATCGCCAGGGCTGCCTCGATCTCGGCACGGTGGCGAGCGCGACGTTCCGACTCCGTTGCCGGTCGCAGCGGGGACAACGGCTCCGCATCGCCATCCCGCTCGGGCGGCGCATCGGCGGCATCCGGAAGATCGAAACGCAGCCGCCCATCGACCGCAAGAATCGCTGCCCGCTCGATGATGTTCTCCAGTTCGCGCACGTTTCCGGGCCAGTTATAGCGCATCAGCCGGCGCACATCGCCCTCGGTCAGCCGCGGCTGGGGAATGTTCAGGCGGCGCGCGACGACGCCCAGGAAATGCTGGGCGATCAGTGGGATGTCCTCGGGCCGCTCGCGCAAAGGGGCGGCCGCGATGGGGAACACGTTCAGCCGGAAATACAGGTCTTCGCGGAACCGGCCGCGCCGCACCAGATCGCGCAGATCGCGGTTGGTGGCGGCGATCACGCGGACGTCGACCACCCGCGTCCGTTCCTCGCCCAGCCGCTCGAACTGGCGCTCCTGCAGCACGCGCAAAAGTTTGCTCTGCAGATCGAGCGGAATTTCCCCCACCTCGTCGAGGAACAGCGTGCCGCCATCGGCCAGTTCGAACCGCCCCACGCGGTCGCGCACGGCCCCGGTGAACGACCCCCGGACATGGCCGAAGAACTCGCTTTCGAACAACTCGCGCGGGACGGCGGCACAGTTCACGCGGATCAAGGGCCGGTCGTGCCGCCGGCCGGCCTCGTGGATCGCGCGCGCGATCAGTTCCTTGCCGGTGCCGGATTCTCCCGTGATGAGAACGGTGGCATCGGTGGCCGCAACCAGGTCGATCTGGCGCAAAGTCGCCTCGATGGCCGGGCTGCGCCCGATGATGCCCTGATGCAGGCTCTCCAGCCGGATCTCTTCCTTCAGATAGGCGTTCTCGAGTTCCAGGCGCTTGCGCAGTTCCTCCACCTCCTCCAAGGCCCTGCGCAGGCGCTCGTCAGCTTCGCGACGCTGGCTGATGTCGCGGAACAGGATCACCGCCCCCACGAGATGTCCCCGGTCGCGGATCGGCGTGGAGGTGTAATCGACGTAAAACGGGGTTCCGTCCCGGCGCCAGAACACCTCGTCCTCCACCCGATGCATCGAGCCGTCGCGAAAGGCGGCATAGATCGGGCATTCCTGCTGCGCGTACTGCCGCCCGTCGGGGTGGGTGTGATGCACGACCGAATGCATGTCGCGCCCGACCAGGGCTTCGGCCGCCCAGCCCAGCATGCGTTCGGCCGCCGGATTGACGAAGGTCGTCACACCGTCCGCATTGACGCCGTAGATGCCTTCGCCGGCGGCACGCAGGATCAACTGGTTCTCGCGCTCGATATTGCGGAAGACGCGCTCGGAACGCTGCCATTCTTCCAGCCCGTCGCGCATGTGCAGGCTGGCCTCGTAGTCCAGCATCCGCCGCCGCCGCTCGCGCAGGTCCGAGGCAACGACCAGCAGCAGCCGTCCCTCGCTGCCCGGCAGCAACGTGCCCTCGTATTCCACTTCCAGATCGACGCCCGCGGCGTGCCGCGGCGTCAGCGAATGCGTCCAGTAGGTGTCGCGCGCCAGCACTGCCTGGGTGAACACGATCAGCGCACCCGTCTGCCCCGGATGCAGCATCGAGACGCGCAGCCCCGCCGGCAGGCCGTCCTCGTATCCCAGCAACCGGCAGGCCGCCGGATTTGCCGCGGCAACGAGGTCGGCCATGTAGTCGAACACCAGCATCGGCACAGGACTGCGCTGGAAGGAGTCACGGCTGCCGGTTGACATCATCCCGGCATACTACGAGTTTTCGCGTCTCGGTGCGAGAATTCGTAAAATGACGATCTTTCGTAGCTCGCCGATTCGGACGAATATTTATTAACTAATTGAAATATATTGAATTATAGACCTCCGCCCCGTTTGGCACGCCGCTTGCGGAACAGCAGCAACTAACGGATGGAGGCCTTATGTCTACTTTTGACGATCCCTTCGACGCCAACCGGCCGCTGCACAGCCAAGGCTGTTCCTGCGGCGCCCATGCAAGCCAGGCCGAGCATGACGCCGACACGGAATCCAATTACCGCCGTGTCGTCGAAAGCGCGGTCGTCCGCGCCCTCTTCCCGCAGGATCTGCAACGGCGTGCGTTCCTGAAAGGCGTGGGCGTTTCCACGGCGATGGCGGCCATCGCCCAGTTCCTGCCGGTCGGCAGCGTCACGGATGCGTTTGCCCAGGGCGCCGGTGCGCTGGAGAAGAAAGACCTGAAAGTCGGGTTCATCCCGATCACCTGCGCGACCCCGATCATCATGGCCGCGCCGATGGGCTTCTATGCCAAGCAGGGCCTGAACGTCGAAATCGTCAAGACGGCCGGCTGGGCCGTGGTGCGCGACAAGACGCTGAACAAGGAATACGACGCCGCGCATATGCTGGCGCCGATGCCCATCGCCATCTCGCTGGGCGTGGGCTCGAACCCGGTCCCCTACACCGTCCCGGCCATCGAGAACATCAACGGCCAGGCGATCACCCTGGCCATGAAGCACAAGGACAACCGCGACCCCAAGAACTGGAAGGGGTTCAAGTTCGGCGTGCCCTTCGACTACTCGATGCACAACTACCTGCTGCGCTACTACCTCGCGGAGCACGGCGTCGACCCCGACACGGATGTCCAGATCCGCGCCGTGCCGCCGCCCGAGATGGTGGCCAACCTGCGCGCCGAGAACCTCGACGGCTATCTGGGTCCCGACCCGATGAACCAGCGCGCGGTCTATGACGGCGTCGGCTTCATCCACATCCTGTCCAAGGACATCTGGGAAGGGCACCCCTGCTGCGCCTTCGCGGCCTCGCGCGAATTCATCACCGCGATGCCGAACACCTATGCGGCGCTGCTGCGGGCCATCGTCGATGCGACGACCTATGCCCACAAGGCCGAGAACCGCAAGGAGATCGCCAACGCCATCGCGCCGGCGAACTATCTCAACCAGCCGCCGGTGGTGGTCGAGCAGATCCTCACCGGCACCTTCGCCGACGGCCTCGGCAAGGTTCAGAAGGTTCCGGGCCGCGCCGACTTCGATCCCTTCCCTTGGCAGAGCTTCGCCGTCTGGATCATGACCCAGATGAAGCGCTGGGGGCAGTTGAAGGGCGATGTCGACTACGCCGAGGTCGCGAAACAGGTCTATCTCGCCACCGATGCGCAGAAGCTGATGGCCGACCAGGGGCTGACACCGCCCAAGGCGACCACGAAAAGCTTCTCGGTCATGGGCAAGGCCTTCGACCCGTCGAAGCCCGACGACTACCTCGCCTCGTTTGCCATCAAGCGGACCTGATCCGTGTCCGAAGCCCAGATCGAAACTGGCGCCGCCCCCCGCCCGCCGCTGCCCCCCTTCACGCTCGAAACCGCGCGCGTGAAGGTTCGGGCCGCGGAAGACGCCTGGAACACCCGCGATCCGTCGCGGGTGGCCCTGGCCTACACGCCGGACAGCGTGTGGCGGAACCGAACGGAGTTCTTTTCGGGCCGTGCAGCCATCGAAGCCTTTCTACGGCGGAAATGGACGCGCGAACTGGACTACCGCCTGATCAAGGAAGTCTGGGCGACGACCGGCGACCGCATCGCCGTGCGCTTCGCCTATGAGTGGCACGACGATTCCGGCAGCGTCTTCCGCTCCCACGGCAACGAGTTGTGGGCCTTTGCCCCGGACGGCCGCATGGAGCGGCGCGAGGCCAGCATCAACGACCTGCCGATCCGGGATTCCGAGCGGCTGTTCCGCTGGCCGCTCGGGCCCCGGCCCGCCAACCACCCCGGCCTGACGGAGCTTGGCCTGTGATCGCTTCGCTGCGCGTACGTGCCGCCATCGTCTCGCTGCTGCTGCTGGTCGGCGTCCTGCTGGCCTGGCAGGCGGCGGTGAGCGGTACCGGCGAGACCCAGGATATGGACCCCGAATACGCGGCCCTGATGGGCATGACCGCCACCACCGGCAAGTCGGCGATGCCCGGCCCGGTCGATGTCGGCCGGACCATCTGGACCCACATCAAGGACCCGTTCTACGACCGGGGCGC
The DNA here is from genome assembly GCA_050250795.1 of Alphaproteobacteria bacterium. Classification (GTDB taxonomy): domain Bacteria; phylum Pseudomonadota; class Alphaproteobacteria; order UBA8366; family UBA8366; genus JBFWNZ01. Next base: position 20,209 of record JBFWNZ010000019.1, read on the forward strand.
GAACGACAAGGGCGTCGGCATCCAGCTGGCCCACTCCATCGGACGGGTCGCGCTGGGTTACATGTTCGCCGTGCTGGTGGCCATTCCGATCGGCTTCCTGATCGGCATGTCGCCGCTGATGAACCGTGCGCTCGACCCCTTCGTGCAGATACTGAAGCCGGTCTCGCCGCTCGCCTGGATGCCGCTGGCCCTCTACACGATCAAGGATTCCAACATCTCGGCCGTGTTCGTGATCTTCATCTGCGCGCTGTGGCCGATGCTGATCAACACCGCCTTCGGCGTCGCCAGCGTCCGGCGCGAATGGCTGAACGTGGCCCGCACGCTCGAGGTGGGACCGATCCGTCGCGCCTTCACCGTCATCCTTCCGGCCGCCGCGCCGACCATCCTGACCGGGATGCGGATATCCATCGGCATCGCCTGGCTGGTGATCGTCGCCGCCGAGATGCTCGTCGGCGGCACGGGCATCGGCTACTTCGTCTGGAACGAGTGGAACAACCTGTCCATCACCAACGTGATCGTGTCGATCCTGGTGATCGGCGTGGTGGGCATGGTCCTCGACCAGATCCTGGCGCGTGCGCAGCGCCTCGTGACCTTCCCCGAGTGACGCCCATGACCGATGCTCTGATTTCCATCGAAGGAATCTCCAAGCGCTATCCGGCTCCCGGCGGCGGCGAGACCGCCGTGTTCGAGGACCTCTGGCTGAAGGTCGGCCGCGGCGAATTCGTGTGCGTGATCGGCCATTCCGGCTGCGGCAAGACGACGGTGCTGAACATCCTGGCCGGCCTCGACACGCCCAGCAGCGGCGCCGTGATCGTCGATGGCAGCGAAGTGACGGGCCCGAGCCTGGACCGCGCCGTGATCTTCCAGGGTCATGCCCTGCTGCCCTGGCGCACGGTGCTGGGAAACGTCGCCTATGCCGTCTCCTCGCGCTGGCGCAAGGCCGGCCGGGAGGAGATCGAGGAGCGCGCCCGTCAAGCCATCGCCAAGGTCGGGCTGGCAGGTGCCGAGCATAAGCGGCCGTCGGAGCTGTCGGGCGGCATGAAGCAGCGCGTCGGCATCGCCCGCGCGCTCGCCATCGAGCCCAAGATCATGCTGATGGACGAACCCTTCTCCGCGCTCGACGCGCTGACCCGCGGCACATTGCAGGAAGAGGCCCGCCGCATCTGCCGCGAGACCGGACAGACCGTCTACATGATCACCCACGATGTCGACGAGGCGATCTATCTCGCCGACAAGATCGTGCTGATGACCAACGGCCCCCAGGCCCGGATCGCCGAGGTCGTGGTCAACCCGCTCACCGCCGGCCGGGCGCAGAGCGAAATCCACCACGACCCGCACTACTACGAGATCCGCAACCATCTGATCGACTTCCTGGTGTCGCGCAGTGCGACCTTCCGCGATGCGCCGCCACCCGGTTACGACCAGCGGCATCCGCCGCTGGTGCATCTCAACGGCACCGCCCCCAAGGCCGCCGCGCGTTCCCGCTGATACCCGCATAAAG
>JBFWNZ010000020.1:0-21460 GCA_050250795.1 Alphaproteobacteria bacterium
GACGACGTCATATTCCTCGGAGAAGTTCATGGGCGTCCTGTCGCAGGAATGAGCGTTTCTTGTCGTCTGTCCGCCGGCATACGGGGCAGGGCGCCCCGCCGGATGCCGGCATGCCGTCACCATGCCACAGAATGCGGCGCGTCTCGACTCCGGCATGCGGCCGCCGCCGTCTTGTTGCCCGTCGCGGGCGGCCATGCGAGCATCCGGGGCCCGCGAGACACAAGCCTGGGAAACGCCCGATGAAGCGTCAGCATTATTCCTCGCCCTATCAGAAATCGCGCTCCTACTCGCCCGCCGTCGTGACCGAGGGGGGGCGCACCGTCTGGCTCGCCGGGCTGCTGGCGCCCGAGGACGAGAACGGCAAGTCGCTGGCCGGCGATTTCGACGCCCAGGTGCGCTGCGTCTTCCGCAAGATGGCGAAGCAGCTTGAGACGGTCGGCGCGACCATGAACGACGTGGTCTCGATGACCTGCTTCATCACCGAGGTGCGCTACAACCTGAACTTCGTGGAGCTGCGCAAGGAGTTCTTCAGCGAGGACTCCTATCCGGCCTCGACCCTGGTCACGGTCGCGGCGCTGAACCGGCCCGAGGCGATGGTCGAGGTTCAGGCCGTCGCCGTGATGGCGTAGGGGAAAGGCCCTCAGCCGCCGTTGGCCGCACGGGCCGCCGCGATGGCGGCGCGGACGGCCAATGGCGTCGCCGGCATATCGACGTGCCTGACGCCCAGCGGCCACAGCGCATCGACGATGGCGTTGACGACGGCAGCGGGGGCGGCGGTCGGTCCGGCCTCGCCGACCGACTTGGCGCCGGTCGGCGTGATGCGGCAGGGCACCTCCAGGATGCGGGTGCGCAGCGCGGGCAGGTCGTCGGCCCGCGCCATGCCGTAATCCATGAAGGAGCCGGTGAGCAACTGACCGGATTCCCGGTCCAGCACCACGCCCTCCATCAGCGCCTGCCCGATACCCTGGACGACGCCGCCCGCAAGCTGCCCCTCGACCACCATCGGGTTCATGGCGCGCCCGACATCCTGGGCCATCGCATAGCCCAGCAGCGAGACCACGCCCGTGTCCGGATCGACCTCGACCTCGGCGATGTGGCAGCCATTGGGAAATGTGGCGCCGGGCGGGTCGTAATGATGCTCCGCCTCAAGGCCCCGGTCGGCCGGTGCGCCTTGCTCGATCGCATGGCGGGCAACGTCCCAGAGGGAGACCCGGCGGTCGGTTCCGGCCACGCGATAGGCGGCGTCGGCGAATTCGATATCGGCGGGCGCGGCCTCCATCATGTCGGCGGCATGGGCACGTCCGGCCTCGATCAGGGCATCGGCGGCGAGGAACACGGCACTGCCGCCCACCGTCATCGAGCGCGAGGCGCCGGTGCCCATGCCCCAGGGCGCCTCGTCGGTGTCGCCCTGGATCAGCGCGACCTGTTCCATGCCGATGCCCAGCTTGTCGGCCAGAAGCTGGGCGAACACGGTCTCGTGCGACTGTCCGTTCGACATGGTGCCGATGCGCAGCGCAAGGCGGCCGTCCGGCGTGCAGGCGAGCTGCGCCTTTTCCGGGATGCCGGCGCCGCAGGCCTCCAGCAGGTTGGCGTAACCAAGCCCGCGCAGTTTGCCGCGCTGCGCGCTCTCGGCGCGCCGGGCCGGGAAGCCGGCGATGTCGGCGAGGCCCTGGGCGGCGTCCATGGCCGCGGGGAAGTCGCCGCTGTCATAGGTGACGCCGATGGCCGAGGTATAGGGCATCGCCGTGGGCGGGGCGAGGTTGCGGCGGCGCAGTTCCGCCGGGTCGATGCCCAGATCGCGCGCGGCGGTGTCGAACAGCCGTTCCAGCAGGAACACCGCTTCGGGCGCGCCCGCGCCGCGATAGGGGCAGGTCGGGACGGCGTTGGTGTGGACCCCGGCGATGTCGTAGTCCACGGCCGGGAAGTGATAGACGCTGGTGCCCATCGTCCGCCACATGATCGCCGCCGTGGCGCCGCGCGGGCCCAGATAGCCGCCCAGGCTGATCAGCGCGCGCACCCGCAGCGCCAGCACGCGGCCCTCGGCATCCAGCGCGAGTTCCGCGTCGCCGGCCTGGCCGCGGCCCTGATAGTCGCTGAGGAAGCCTTCGGAACGGCTGCCGATCCAGCGCACCGGCCGGCCCAGCCGCCGCGCCGCCCACAGCACGAGCGCCTGTTCGGGATAGAGGGGATTCTTGGCGCCGAAGCCGCCGCCGACGTCCCGGGCGATCACCCGGACCCGGTCCTCTGGCAGTCGGAAGATGTCGCGGGCGAGCGCCCGTCCGATGGGTTGCGGCTTGCCCGCCGCGGCATGCAGCGTAAAGCGCGCGGCGGCCGGGTCGTATTCGCCGACATAGCCCCGCGTCTCCATCGGGTTCTGGACCAGTTGCCCGATGGAGACCGACATCCTGGCCACATGCGCGGCGCGGGCGAAGGCGGCGTCGGTCGAAGCGGCGTCGCCCATGGTGAAGCGGAAGCAGATATTGTCCGGCGCCTGGTCCCAGATGCGCGGCGCGTCCGGCTTCACCGCGTCGCGCGGGTCGAACACGGCGGGCAGGGGGGCATAGTCCACGGCGATGGCTTCGGCCGCATCCATCGCCTGGGCCTGGGTCTCGGCGATCACGGCCGCCACCGGCTGGCCGAGATAGCGCACCCGGCCTTGGGCGAGGATCGGCTGCGGCTGTGCGATGGCGGGATCGCCCTCCTTCGGCACCGGCGTCCCCTTGGGCAGCGGCGGTGCCCGTTCCCAGGGAATGCCGCCCAGCCCCTCGGCCAGGGCGTCATTGCCGGTAAGGATGTCGAGCACGCCCGGCAGGGCGCGCGCCGCGGCGGTGTCGATGCCGCGGATTTCGGCATGCGGATAGTCGGCGCGCAGCACGACGAGATGCGCTGCGCCCGGAATTGCGAGATCGGCGACATACTGTCCGCGCCCGGTCAGGAGGCGCGCATCCTCCAGCCGCCGGACCGGGCGGCCGACATAGCGGCCAGGGGCGGCGCCGTCGGTCGCGTCGGGCATGGTGCCGGCCTCAGCCTTCGCCGGTTGAGGTGGCGCCGCCATGGGCGGCGGACCAGCCCTTCGGATCCTTGAAGTAGGATTCGACCTCGGCCATCGTTCCGGCGTCGAACTTGCCGCTGCCGCGTGCCACCGCCAGCACGTCCCACCAGGTGGCGAGCGCATGCATCTTCACGCCGGCATCGGCGATGATCTTCGCCGCATCGGGGAAGATGTCGTAGAAGAACAGCACGAAGATATGATCGACCGTGGCGCCGGCATTGCGCAGGGCGTTGCAGAAATTCACCTTGCTGCGGCCGTCCGTCGTCATGTCCTCGACCAGCAGCGTGCGCTGGCCTTCGCGCAGATAGCCCTCGATCTGGGCATTGCGGCCGAAACCCTTGGGCTTCTTGCGGATATACTGCATCGGCAGCATCAGCCGGTCGGCCATCCAGGCCGCGAAGGGGATGCCTGCGGTCTCGCCGCCGGCCACTGCGTCGAACTGCTCGAATCCGGCGTCGCGATGGACGGTGGCGACGCCGAAATCCATCAGCGTCTGGCGCACGCGCGGGAAGGAGATCAGCCGCCGGCAGTCCAGATAGACCGGGCTGGCCCAGCCGGATGTCAGGATGAAGGGCTTGGCGGCGTTGATATGCACCGCCTCGACCTCCAGCAGCATCTTCGCCGTCAGTTCGGCGATCACGCCCTTGTCCGCAAACGCCCCCGTCACCGCCATCGCATCGCTCTCCCTGGATTGCCGTCGCCGGTAAAGTGCCGCGCCCCGTCGCGCGGTGCCAGTCAAATTCCGCCGGTCAGATTCCAGCAGCGGCTGCGATATAGGTGTCGGTCTCCATATCGTCCTGAACCGCGCCGGTCAGGTCGGCGATGCGCTGGATGCCCTTGCGCTCGCACCAGGCCTTGAGGCCGTCGATGATCGAGACCATCGCGGTCGGGTTGCGGAACGAGGCATAGCCCACCTGCACCGCGCTGGCGCCGGCCAGCATGTATTCCACCACGTCCTCGGCCTTGCAGATGCCGCCGCAGCCGATGACCGGAATGCTGACGGCCTTCGCCACCTGATAGACCATGCGCATGATGATCGGCTTCACGGCCGGTCCCGACATGCCGCCCAGCTTGTGGCCCAGCGAGGGGCGGAAGCTGTCGGTGTCGATCCGCATGGCGAGGATGGTGTTCGCGACCGTCAGCGCGTCGGCACCCGCCGCCTCGGCGGCGCGGGCGATGTTCACCACGTCGCCGGCATTGGGCGACAGCTTGGCCCAGATCGGCAGCTTGGTCGCGGCGCGTACGGCGCGGATGGTCTCGCCCGTGTGGTCGGCATGCAGGGCGAAGTTGCCGCCGTTCGGATCGCGCGTCGGGCAGGAGATGTTCAGCTCCAGCGCCTTCACCCCCGGCACGGACACTTCCTGCGCCATCGCGGCGAAGTCGTCGATTCGGGTGGAGGTGATGCTGACGACCAGCGGCGGGGTGTAGCGCAGATAGTCCGGCAGGATGTCGGACAGGAAATAGCCGATGCCCTTACCCGGCAGGCCGATGCAGTTGATCATCCCGCACTCGACCTCGGCCACGCGCGGCGTCGGGTTGCCGTCGCGCAACTCGCGCGACACGGTCTTGCAGACCAGGGCACCCAGCCGGTTCAGGTCGAGCACCTGGCCCATCTCGGTGGAGAAGGTGCCCGAGGCGGGCATCACCGGATTGGCCATCGCGAAATCGCCGATCCGGACGGAAAGGTCTACCATCCCATTGCCTCCTGAATGTCGAAGACGGGGCCGTCGACGCAGACACGGCGCAGCGTCTTCGTGCCGTCGACCGTGAAGGTGCGAACGCAGACGTAGCAGGGGCCCAGGCCGCAGGCCATGATCTGCTCCATCGCCACCTGTCCGGGGATGCCATGCTTCGCGCCCAGGCGCTGCATCAGCTTGAACAGGCGGTTCGAGCCGCAGGTGAAGAAGGCATCGGCGCGCCCTTCGGCGACCAGCCGTTCCAGGATCGCCTCGACATTGGCGATGTCGCTGGTTCCGTCGGTGTCGGTCACGGCGATCGCCTCGCCGACCTTGCCGAACAGATCGTCGGACATGACATAGGCCGGGCTGCGTGCGCTCAGGATCGCGGTCACGCCGATCCCGGCCTCGCCGGCCAGTTGCGAGATCGGCGCAAGCGTCGCCAAGCCGACGCCGCGGCCCAGAACGACGATGTTCTTCCAGGCCGGGTCGAGGTGGAAGCCCACGCCCAGCGGCCCGACCATGTTGACATCATCGCCGGGCTTCAGCGTGGCAAGGCCGAAGGTGCCGCGGCCGACGCATTTGAACAGGAACTCGATACGGCCGGCCTTGCGGTCCACGACATAGACGCTCTGCGGCCGCCGCAGCCACAGATCGCCATCGTCGGGCGAGGGGCAGAGCAGGTTGAAGAACTGGCCCGGCCGCGCCGCCAGCGCCTTGGGCGAACCCTCGACGATCAAGTGCTTGTACTCGTCGTTGATCCAGTCGTTGGAGACGACCTTGGTCAGCGTTTCCTCGACCGGGATATGCGCCTCCGCCTCGTTGGTCTCGCTTTTGCCGACCACGAAGGGAGAGGAGGCGAAGGCATGATTGCGGCGGGTGGACATGCGGGGCGTCGCTCCTGGCTTATGCCGTGTCAGTAGACGACGCGAGCGTTCCAAAATCAACACAATTCCCATTTTTGGAACAAACGAGGGATCAGGCCTGTTCAAGCGCGGCCATCATTCGCGTCATCAATTCCGCCGCTTCGGGCCCTTTCAGCGCCCGGCGCCACATCTCCTGCGCGGTCTTCTCATGCAGGGTCAGCGCCTCGGGCGCGGAGGTCAGCATCGCGACTCCGACCCGCACATTCGGCTGCGCGCCCAGGCGAAAGGGACTGACGGTCAGCACCTTGCGGTCGGGCTGCCGGAAGATCTGGAAGCCGGTATGCGGCAGCGTGTCCGGCACGATGCCGATCTGCACGCCGATCGGCTCCTCGCGCATCAGGGCTGTGAAATGCGCGGCCTCGGCAAGCGCGAGGCGGCGGCGCTCGCGGCGCACCGGTTCGGGCAGGTCGCGCCGGCCGACCAGCCCGTTGCGCAGGAAGCCTTCCATCTCGGCGGCCGCGATCAGGTTGACGACACCCGGCCGGCGGCGGCGATAGGCGGCCTTGCGCTGGGCGAGGATGGCCATGATCTCGCGCACATCGTCCAGTGCGCGGGTACGGTCGTCCGCGGCGTCGGGGATGTTCTCGGCCAGAACCTGCGCCAGGGTTGCATCGAAACTATCCGAGGCGAGCAGGTACGAGATCGGTCCCGCCAGCACGATGATGTGCTCGGCCGTCTCCTCGATCTGGCGCATCCGCTCGAAATAGCTGACGGCCGACGGCAGATATTCGACGCCCACGCCCAGCAGCGTCGGCACGGACACGCCCAGCAGCTCCGACAGCTTCTCCAGGGTCTCGATCTTGGCGACCTCGCCCTTCTCGAAACGGTAGAGGGCGGTGCGCGAGATGCCGAGCCGCCGCGCGATCTCCTCCGCGCTGAGCCCCGATCCCAGGCGGAACGCCTTGAGCCGGTCGCCGATATCGTCGAACCGGATGGTCACCGTCGGCCGGCCTGGATCATCGCGACGAGGTCTCCCGGCGCGACCGGCGATCCGGCGATCCGCACGCCGAAGGGCGACAGCGCATCCTCGATGGCGGAGATGATCGCAGCGGCGGCCGGGACCGTGCCGCATTCGCCCACGCCCTTGACGCCCAGCGGGTTCAGCGGTGTCGGGGTTTCGTGATGGATCACCTGGATATTCGGCACCTCGGGTGCGCTGACCAGCAGGTATTCGCCGAAATTCGTCGTCACTGGCTGGGCGTTCTCGTCGAAGAGCATATGCTCGAACAAGGCATTGCCGATGCCATGCGCGGCGCCGCCCACGACCTGACCGTCGACCATCGTCGGGTTGACGATCGTGCCGCAGTCATGGGCAAGGACATAGTCGAGGAAGCTGACATGGCCGGTCTCGACATCCACCTCCACGGCGACGGCGGTGGTGCCGCTGGAGAAGGTCATCTCGTCGATCACCGTGGTCTCGGTCGCCTCCAGCCCCGGCGCGATGCCGCCGGGCAAGGTGAAGCCGGGCAGGCCCGCCACGGACTGCGCCACCTGGCCCAGGCCGATCTTCATGTCGGGCACGCCCTTCACGCGGATCGTATCGCCTTCGATGACCAGATCGTCCTCCGCCGCCTCCAGCAGATGCGCCGCGATCTTCAGCGCCTTGTCGCGCACGGCCTGCGCCGCGCGATGCGCCGAGGTGCCGGCGGTGACGGTCTGACGGCTGTTGAAGCCGCCGATGCCCATGGACACGGCGGCGGTGTCGCCGGCGGTGACGGTGACGTTGCCCATGTCGCTGCCCAACAGTTCCGCCACCACCTGCGACAGCATGGTCCGGGTGCCTTGCCCCATCGCGGCGGCGCCGGTGTAGACATGCACGCGGCCCGTGGTGTCGACCCGCACCGTCACTGCCTCGAACGGCCCGCGCCCGGTGCCTTTGACATAGTTCGCCAGGCCGATCCCGATATGCCGGCCTTCGGCATGGGCCGCCGCCTGCCGGGCGCGGAAGCCGTCCCAGCCGATCCGTTCCAGCGCCTTGCGCTGGCATTCCGGATAGTCGCCGGCATCGAGCACGACGGGGCTGCCGCTGCGGTTCTTCAGCGGCTTGGTGTAGGGCATGGCCTCGCCCGGCACGAGGTTGCGGCGCCGCACCTCGGCCCGGTCCAACTCCATATCCTGCGCCACCCGGTCGAGCAGCCGCTCCATGACGAAGGCGGCCTGCGGGTGTCCGGCGCCGCGCACCGGCGTGACCGGCACCTTGTTGGTCAGGGCGATGGTCGCTGTCATGGCATAGGCCGGCACGATATAGGGCAGGGTGAGCGTGACGGCGGATTCGTAGGGCAGGTTGGTGCCTCGCGCGGTATAGGCACCATGCTCGTGGATCAGGCTGCCGCGGATGCCCAGGATGCGCGCCTCGGAATCCACCGCGATCTCGACATCCCAATACTGATCGCGCTCCTGCGTGGTGGCGACGAAATGCTCGCGCCGGTCCTCGATCCACTTCACCGGACGGCCCAGGATCAGCGCGGCGGCGGCCGTCACCACATCCTCGGGATAGAAGACCAGCTTGGGACCGAAGCCGCCGCCGACATCGGGCGTCACCACGCGGATGCGGTTGGCGTCGCGGCCCAGCATGTCGCAGAGCAGGCGGTGCGCGGTGTGCGGCGTCTGGGTCGAACTCCACAGCGTCAGCCGGTCCTCCAGCGGGTCGTGGACCGCGACCGCGCCCCGGCATTCCAGCGAATGCCCGCCGCCGCGATGCTGCCAGAAGGATTCGCGGACGGTATGCGCGGCCCCCGCGAAGGCGGCGTCCAGGTCGCCATAGCCCATCCGGATTTCGGCCAGCACGTTATGCGGCGAATCCTTGTGCGCGGTCGGCGCCCCCTCGCGCAGCGCCTCGCGCGCGTCGGCCACGGCGGGTAGCACGGCATAATCGACATCGACCAGCGCCGCCGCGTCCTCGGCGATATAGCGGCTGTCGGCGACGACGATGGCGATGGCCTCGCCGACATGCACGGTTTCCTCGCCCGCCAGGGCCGGCCGGTTCAGATCCTGCTTGTAGCTGGGGCTGGGCAGGCCGACGACAAGCCGTTCGGTGCGCAGATGCGGCCGCAGATCGGCGAGGGTCAGGACGGCATGCACGCCCTCCAGCGCCAGCGCCGCCGTCTTGTCGATGCCGCGGATCAGGGCATGCGCATGCGGACTGCGGACAAAGGCGGCATGCAGCATGCCGGGCAGGCGGATGTCGTCGACGAACCGCCCTTTGCCGCGCAGCAGGGCGGGGTCTTCGAGCCTCGGAACGCTGCTGCCGAACACGCCCACTCGTCCGTCCCTCCATGACCTTGTCCGGTCATTACGGAGGGCAGGAGTCACGAAATCAAGATTATTTCCAAAAATGGGACGGCGGGTTGGGCTGAGCAGGGAACCTGCGAGACGGTTCGTTCCCTCCCTCATCCTGAGCTTGACGAAGGATGAGCGGCCCCGATGTCCGTGCCGGGCCTCGCCCTTCGTCAGGCTCAGGGTGAGGCCAAGCGAAGGTCACACCTTCAGCAACTCGAAGGTCGAGGGTGCGAACAGGTCTTCCGCCGTCAGCTTCTTGGCGAAATGGCCCTGCTCGACGGCATAGCGGCACATCGCCTCGATTTCGGCCGCGTTCTCCTTCACGCCATAGCGCCAGTAATCGCCGCCCATCAATTGCTTGGCCTTCTCGAATTCCTCGACCGGCCAGGGCAGGGTGGTGAACAGATGGCCGACCTTGGCCAGGTTCTCGTAACAGATCTGCTTTGCCTTCATGAAGGCGATCAGGACGTTGACCGGCAGCCAGGGGTGCTGCTCGACCAGCGACCGGCGGATGGCGATCAGGTGCATGATCGGGAAGAAGCCGGTGCGGCGGAAATAGTCCTCTTCGACCGGCCGATAGTCGGGGAACAGCCGCACGACCTTCGGGTTGCGGCCGAAGCAGGAGGGCGCCCGCGCCGTCACCAGGGCGTCGATCTTGCCCTGGTCGAGTTGGCCGGCCAGCGTCTCCTCGGCCGGGATCGACTTCAATTCGATCTCGGGCGGCAGCGACAGGCCGACGATCTGCTTGCGTCCGCCCTGTTCCAGCCCGCCGCTGCGCCAGCGCATATCGGATGCCCGCACGCCGAAATCGTCCTGGAGGAAGCCGCGGATCCACAGCGCGGCCGTCATCTGATACTCGGGCACGCCCACGATCTTGCCCTTCAGGTCCTCGGGCTTCTCGATGCCTCGGTCGGTGCGGATATAGACCGAGTTGTGCCGGAACATCCGCGAGACGAAGGCGGGAATGGCGATATAGGGGCTGCCGGCGCCGGCCTGCTGGGCCATGTAGCTCGACATCGACAGTTCGGTGATGTCGAATTCCTGATAGCGGAAGGCGCGATGGAAGCATTCCTCGGGCGGCATCGCCACGGGCACGACCTCGCAGCCGTCGATGCCGACCTTGCCGTCGAAGATGGCACGGGTGCGGTCGTAGTCGCAGGCGGACATGCTGACGGTCAGCTTCTTGGCCATGTCGGGAATCCTCAGGGCGGGAGAACGATGCGGCTAGATATCACCGGCCCGGCGCGTCGGGCAAGGAAGCCGCGACGGGTTCGCCCCGCTTGGCTTATGATCGGCGGCAACAACGAAGATCGATTTGGAGGGAACTGCAAGATGGCCGCCGCAAACTGCGACTGGGTCGAGATCGCGCCGGGATTCCGGGGTTATTACGCGTGCCCGGAGGGCAAGGGGCCGTTTCCCTCGGTGCTGATCTATATCGAAGCCTTCGGCGTCAATTCGCATTTCCAGGCGCTGGCAAAGCGATATGCCGAGGCAGGGTTCGCCGCCCTGGTGCCGGACATCTACGACGGCGCGACTTATGGCTATGACGAGGTGCCGAAGGCGGTCGGGCACCTGAAGAAGCTTCAGGATGGCGATGTGATGGCGCGGACGCGCCAGGCGCTGGATTTCCTGGACGGACGGCCCGAGGCGGACGGGCAGCGGGTCGGCGTGACCGGCTACTGCATGGGCGGGCGCTATACCTTCCTTGCCAATGCGGAACTGGCCGGGCGCTTCAAGGGGGCGGTCAGCTTCTATGGCGGCGGCATCGGCCCGGTGAAGGATTTTGCCGGGCGGCCGATCCTGCTGGACCGGGCGCCGGATATGGGTGCGCCGATCCTGCTGTTCTACGGCGCCGAGGACGGTTCCATCGCGCCCGACGAGGTGGGCCGCATCGCCGAGGCGCTGGCCAAGGCGAACAAGGGCTTCACCCTGACCGTGTTCCCCAAGGTCGGGCACGGCTTCTTCTGCGACGAGCGCAGCAGCTACGACCAAGCGGCCGCCGCGGCGTCCTGGGACGCGACGCTCGCCTTCTTCCGCACGCATCTGTAGATCGCGGCGGCGGTCAGGTGCGGTCGATCAGGTGCAGGAACGAGCCGGCGACCGAACCGGCTCGTTCACCCACCGGTCCCAGGGGGGCGCCGGCACCATCGGCCGCCTCGAACAGCGGCGGATGCTGCGGCGCTGCGGCGATCGTTGCGAAATGGAACTCGTGACCGCGGAATTCCGTCCCTGCGGGACCCAGCGCACCATCGGCGACCAGTCGTGCCCGGCGATAGCCCAGATGCAGACGGCGCGCGGCGAAGCTGGTCTCGACCGAGAGCAGCCCGGCCATCGCATGCCGGTGGCCCTCGGCGTCGATAAGTCCCTGGCCCAGCGCCATATAGCCGCCGCACTCGCCGTAGATCGCGACTCCCCGCGCGGCGGCATTCCGCAGCCCGGTCAGGAAGGTCGAATTGGCGGCCAGTCGTCCGGCGTGCAGTTCGGGATAACCGCCCGGTAAGTAGATGGCGTCCGCGGCCTCGTCGGGCGTCATATCCGCCAGCGGCGAGAAGGGCAGGACTTCCGCTCCTGCGGCCTGCCAGTCGTCCAGCAGCGCGGGATAGGCAAAGGCGAAGGCGGCATCGCGGGCGACGGCGATCCGCTGGCCGGGCGGCGGCAGGCAGGGGGCATCGCCTTCCGCCTCGATCCGGGCCGGACGGGCAAGCGCCGTCAGCGCGGCAAGGTCGATATGCGCGCCGACACGCGACGCCGCACCGTCGAGGAAGGTTTCCAGGGACGGATGCTCGCCCGCCGGAATCAGGCCCAGATGCCGGTCGGGCAGCGCCAGTGCGGGATCGGATGGAATGGCGCCCAGCACCGGCAGGCCGATGCCGGCGCAGGCATCGCGCAGCAAGGCGGCATGACGCGGGCTGCCGACGCGGTTGAAGATCGCGCCGGCCACGCTCACACGCGGGTCGAAGCTGCGGAAGCCGTGCAGCAAGGCAGCAGCCGACGCGGCCATGCCCTTGGCGTTGACGACCATGACCACTGGCCAGCCGGTGCGGGCGGCCAGTTCGGCTGTGGAGCCGGCGCCGCCCGGTCCGCCGTCGAACAGACCCATGACTCCCTCGCCGATGACGAGGCCGGCATCGGACAGGCTGGCGATACGGCGCGCGAGCGTGGCGGGACGCATCGCCCAGGCGTCGAGATTGGGACAGGGACGGCCGCTGGCGGCAGTGTGGAAGGCAGGATCGATATAGTCCGGGCCCACCTTGGCGCCGGCCGCCGCGACACCGTAACCGCGCAGGCAGCGCAGCAGGCCGAGGACGATGGTGGTCTTGCCGCTGCCGGAGGCGGGGGCCGCGATCAGCAGGCCGCGAGGACCGCCCGCAGCCGGTCCCTCAGCCGGCATCGCGGTCGCGGTGCAGCCGCAAGGGGTCGGGATCGAGCGCACGCCCCGACATGGCGCCCAGCCAGTCCAGGCCCGCGCGCAGGCGCACCGCCTCGCCGATGGCGATCATGCAGGGCGGTTCGATGCCGCTGGCCTCGGCCTCGGCGGCGACGGCGGCCAATGTGCTTTCGAGGATGCGTTGCTCGGGGGTGGTCGCCTGGCTGACCACGGCGACGGGCTCCTGCGGCGACCGCCCGGCGGCAAGCAGCCGGGCTGCGATGGGCGCCAGATGCTTGAGGCCCATATACAGCACGATCACTGGCGAGCCGCGGGCAATGGAGGCCCAGTCGATGTCGTCCGGCACATCGCCGCCGGCATTGTGCCCGGTGATGAAGGTGACGGCGGAATTGACCGCCCGATGCGTGACCGGAATGCCCGCATAGGCAAGGCCGCCGATGCCTGCGGTCACGCCGGGTACGATGCGGAAGGGGACGCCCGCTGCAACCAGGGCCAATGCTTCCTCTCCGCCGCGGCCGAACACGAAGGGGTCGCCGCCTTTGAGGCGCAGCACGCGCTGGCCGTCGCGGGCGAGGCGGACGAGCCGGCGCGAGATGTCCGCTTGCTTCGGCGAAGGCTTGCCTCCGCGCTTTCCGGCGTATTCGAGAACGGCGCCGGGTCGCGCCAATCGCAGCACGGAGTCGGCGACCAGGGCGTCGTAGACCACGACATCGGCCGAGCGCAGGCCGGCCAGCGCCAGCAGCGTCAGCAGCCCCGGATCGCCGGGGCCGGCGCCGGCGAGCCAGACCCAGCCGGGTTCGATGCGGGGAAGGGTATCGGGTAGTCCGTCCATCTGCGACAGATTAGTCCGGCGCGCGGGCGCGGCATAGCTTTGCGCTATACTCCGCGCGCATGGACGACAGACCGAAAGCTCCTCTCAGGCGCGGCTGGACGACGGGGGCCTGTGCCACCGCCGCGACGCGCGCCGCCTATACGGCGCTGCTGACCGGCACCTTTCCCGACCCGGTGACGATCGCGCTTCCCGGCGGGCAGACGCCGGCCTTTGCATTGGCGCATGAAGCGGCGGGCGAGGGCTGGGCGGAGGCGGGGATCGTCAAGGATGCGGGCGACGATCCGGACGTGACGCATCTGGCGACGATTGTCGCCCGCGTCTCGCACGGGACGCCGGGCAGCGGCGTCGTCTTCCGCGCGGGCGACGGGGTGGGCACGATAACGAAGCCGGGCCTGCCGCTGCCGCCGGGCGAGCCCGCGATCAACCCGGTGCCGCGGCGGATGATGCGCGACGCGGTGGCCGAGGTGGCGGCGGCGGCGGGTGTGGCGGGCGACGCGGTGGTCGAAATCCGGGTGCCGGGCGGGGCCGAACTGGCGACGCGCACCTGGAACCCGCGGCTCGGCATCCTGGGCGGCCTCTCGATCCTGGGCACGACGGGCATCGTCATCCCTTATTCCTGCTCAGCCTGGATTCATTCGATCCATCGTGGTGTCGATGTGGCGCGGGCGGCGGGCCTGACCCATGTCGCGGGCTGCACGGGCGCCACCTCCGAGCGCGCGGTCCAGGCGCTTTATGGTCTGCCGGACGAAGCGCTGCTCGACATGGGCGACTTCGTCGGTGCGCTGCTCAAGTATCTGCGCCGCCATCCGGTGGCGCGGCTGACCATCGCCGGCGGCTTCGCCAAGCTGTCCAAGCTGGCCTGCGGCGCGCTCGACCTGCATTCCGGCCGCAGCCAGGTCGATCTGGACGCCCTGGCGGGCATGGCGGCGCAGGCGGGGGGCGATGCTGCCTTCCAGGCGGCGGTGCGCGGCGCGAACACCGCGGGACAGGTGCTGGCCATGGCGACGGCGGCGGGGCTGCCGGTCGCCGATGTCGTGGCGGCGCGGGCGCAGGCCGTGGCGGCGGAGGCGGTCGGGCCGAAGGTCGCGGTGGACCTGCTGGTGTTCGACCGTGCGGGCGCGCTGGCAGGCCGGGCCGATGGATGACAGGTCCATGGATGAACGGCGGACGGTCCTGATCCTGGGCGGAACGGGCGAGGCGCTGGCGCTGGCGCGACGGCTGGCGGCGGTGCCGGAGATAAGGGCGGTCAGCTCGCTGGCCGGCCGCACGCGCTCGCCGGTGAAACCGGAGGGCGAGTTGCGCATCGGCGGGTTCGGCGGGGTGGACGGGCTGGTCCGCTACATCCGCGACGAGAAGGTCGATGTCGTGGTCGATGCGACGCATCCCTTTGCCGCGCAGATGTCGGCCAATGCGGCGGCGGCCTGCGATGTCGCGCATGTGGCGCGGCTGCTGCTGCTGCGGGCCGAATGGCCGCGTCTGGAGGGCGACGATTGGCATGTGGTGTCGAGCATCGAGGCGGCGGTGGCGGCGCTGCCGCTGCTAGGGCGCCGCGTGTTCCTGACCACCGGCGGCACGGAAATCAGACCCTTCGGGCGGCTGGCGGAGCACTGGTTCCTGATCCGCGTGGTGGATACGCCGCGGCTGAGGCTGCCGCTGCCCAACTATGAGGTGGTGGTCGGCCGCGGACCTTTCGCGGAGGCGGACGACGCCGCGCTGATGCAGCGGCACGGCATCGAGGTGCTGGTCAGCAAGAACAGCGGCGGCCCGGCGACCTATGGCAAGATCGCGGCGGCACGGCGCCTCGGCGTGCCGGTGGTGATGGTGGCGCGCCCGGTCCCGCCCTTGAGCTTCACCGTCGAGACGGCCGAGGCCGCGGCCCGCTGGGTCGTCTCACGGCTCGGGCTTCCGCCGGAGCGCGTGGCTGTGTGACGGGGCGTAGAGACGGCTGTCGGCGAAGCCTTCGGGATCGAGCACGCGGCCGACCAGGATCATGGCGGTGCGGCTGATATCGGTGTCGGCGACGCGCGCCTCGATGTCGCCCAGCGTGCCGCGCAGGATGCGCTCGTCGGGCCAGCTTGCGCGATAGACGATGGCGACCGGGCAGTCGGCGCCGTAGCGCGGGGTCAGGGCCGCGACGACCCGCGCCAGGTTGCGGACGGACAGATGCAGCGCGAGCGTGGCGCCCGAGGCGGCCAGCGTTTCCAGGTCCTCGCCCTCAGGCATCGGCGAGGAGCGGACGGCCGTGCGGGTCAGGACGACGCTCTGCGCCACGCCCGGCAGGGTGAGTTCGCGCTTCAGGGCGGCGGCGGCGGCGGCGAAGGCCGGGACGCCGGGCGTCACGTCATAGGCGATGCCCAACGCGTCCAGCCGGCGCATCTGCTCGCCGATGGCACCATAGAGCGAGGGGTCGCCGGAATGGACGCGGGCCACGTCGAGGCCCGCGGCGTCGGCCGCCTGCATCTCGGCCAGGATCTCGTCGAGGGTCAGCGGCGCGGTGTCGACCACGCGCGCCCCGGCGGGGGCAAAGGCGATCACTTCGGGCGGCACCAGCGATCCGGCATAGAGCACGACCGGGCAGCGCGCGATCAGGTCGCGTCCGCGCACCGTGATGAGGTCGGGCGCGCCCGGTCCGGCGCCGATGAAATGGACCGTCATGCGGCACCGCCCGGCCCGGCCAGCGCGCAGGTGGCGCGGGCCGAACGGCGCTTGGGTACCAGCAAGGCCGCAGCAGGCCCGGCCGCCGCCAGCGCCGCCGCCTCGGCGACGCCGTGGCAGCCGACCGCGCGGAACACCCGTTCGGACGGGCTGGCGAGGCGCGGCGTTTCCTCCTCCAGCCGCGCGGCCGGGTAGGATCGCACCGGCACGCCCAGGGCCGTTGCGAGGGCGGCAACGGTCTCGGCGCCGGCCTTGGTGTCCAGCGTGGCGATGACGGCCACGGCGGAGTCCGGCTGGCCGGCTTCGGCGAGCACGGCGCGGGCGAGGGCCAGCGCCTCCTCGACGGTGGCGTCGCGATGGGTACCGAGGCCGAGGGCGAGGCTGCGGCCGGTCACGGCTTCACCGCCGCAAGCTGGGTGACGGGCATCATCGGCCGCCAGCCAAGGCGACGCCCGACCGGCGCGGCACGGGAGATGGCGATGCGGACGAGGTCGCCGCCATGGCTCGCCTGCCAGTCGAGAATGGCGCGCTCGCCCTCGGCGGTCACGGTGTTGGCAACCAGGATGCCGCCGGGGCGCAAGGCGTCCCAGCAGCGTTCGAGAATGCCGTTCCCGCCGATTCCGCCGCCGATGAACACGGCATCCGGCGGCGGCAGACCGTCCAGCGCGGCCGGGGCCTCGCCGGGCACCAGGCGCAGGCGCAGCACGCCCAGGGCCTCGGCATTGGCGAGGATCATCGCGCCGCGGTCCGGGTCGCGCTCCACGGCGAATGCCTGGCTGCGCGGTGCCGCACGCAGCCACTCGATGGCGATGGAGCCACAGCCGGCACCCACATCCCAGAGCGTCTGGCCGGGCAGCGGCGCAAGGCGGGCGAGGGTGGCGGCACGCACCTCGCGCTTGGTCAACTGGCCGTCATGGCGGAAGGCGTCGTCCGGCAGCCCCGCCAGCGCGGGGAGCGGCCGCGCCCAAGGGCTCGCCACGCATGCGACGGCAACGGTGTTGAGGTCGGCGCAGCGGGGGGCGGACCAGTCCGCGGCGGCGCCTTCGATCCGGCCTTCCTGCGGTCCGCCCATGCGCTCCAGCACGACCATGCGGCTGTCGCCCCAGCCGCTGTCCGCGAGCAACTGTGCGATCTGGGCCGGGGTCTCGCCGTCCTGGGACAGCAGCAGCAGCCTCGCACCGGGCGCAAGCGCCGCGTTCACGGCGGCCAGCGGCCGGCCGCAGAGGCTGAGGCAGACGGTCTCGGCAAGCGGCCAGCCGAGGCGTGCAGCGGCCAGCGAGAAGGCCGAGGGGGCAGGCAGCACGAGCATTTCCGCAGGGGGGATGCGGCGTGCAAGGCTGGCACCGACGCCGAACCACATCGGGTCGCCGCTGGCGAGGATGCAGACGCGCCGCCCGCGTTCGCCCGCGATCCGGTCGAGCATCGGCGTCATCGGGCTCGGCCAGGGCCAGCGTTCGCGGCCGTCCTCGGGCAGCATGGCCAGATGGCGCGTGCCGCCGACCAGCAACTCGGCACGGTCGAGCAGCGCCCGCGCCGACGGCGACAGGCCGTCGAGGCCATCCTCGCCGATGCCGATCACGCTCAGCCAGGGGGCGGTCATGGATGGGCCTTCCGCCGGAGAGATGCGGGGATGTCAGCAAATGTAAACATCGCCGCCGACGCGGACGGGGCAAAGGGGCCGCCGGCGCCGCGAATGTCAGCAAATGTTAACAGGGCACGGCCTGAACAGGGGTTGGGCGTCATGCCGGCAGTCCAGCCTTTGCCCGCGCCGGAGGTCAAGCGGCGTGCGCGGGCGTTGACCTGGCGCGGCCGCGACATCACTTTGCCGCCATGCTTCTTGCCGCCGCTTTCGGCCAGCCCCTGGCGCCGGTCCTTCTGGTCCTCGCCGCCGCGCTGGTCCTCGACACGCTGATCGGCGATCCCGACTGGCTGTACCGTCGTCTGCCGCATCCGGTGCGGCTGATCGGCATTGCCATTGCCGTGGGGGAGGCGTCCTGGAACCGGGCCGACCGGACGTCGCGCGGCCGGCGATGGTGGGGGCTGGCGCTGACCGCCGTCATCGTGCTGGGCGCCGGTGCGGCGGGCTGGGCCGCCGCATGGCTGCTGGCCGGCCTGTCCTGGGGCTGGGCGGCGGAGGCCGTCATCGCCTCTGCGCTGCTCGCGTTCCGCAGCCTGGACGATCATGTGCGGGCGGTGGCGGCGGCGCTGGACGAGGGATTGCAGGCCGGACGCCGCGCGGTGGCGCAGATCGTCGGCCGCGATCCGGACAGCCTGGACGAACCGGGAGTGGCGCGGGCGGCGGTGGAGAGCCTGGCGGAGAACTTTTCCGACGGCTTGGTCGCGCCGGTGTTCTGGTTCCTGATGCTCGGCCTGCCCGGGCTGGCGGCGTACAAGGCGGTGAATACGCTGGACAGCATGATCGGCCATCGCAGCGATCGTTACATCGATTTCGGCCGCGCAGCGGCAAGGCTGGACGACGCCGCCAATCTGATTCCGGCGCGGCTGACCGGGCTTCTGCTGGCCGTTGCCGCGATCCCGTTGCCGGGGATGCAGGCGGCCGGTGCCCTGGCGGCCATGACGCGCGATCCCGGCAAGCACCGTTCGCCGAACGCCGGCTGGCCCGAGGCGGCGATGGCGGGCGCGCTGGGCGTGCGGCTGGCCGGGCCCCGGCGCTATCACGGGCAGGTCGTCGCGGATGCCTGGATGGGCGACGGCCGCGCAGACCTGGATGCGAGCGACATCCGTCGTGCGCTGCGCCTGTACCGGCTGGCGGGTTTTCTGCTGTTGCTGGGTGTCGTGGCGGGGCATCTGGCGCTAAGCGGTCTGGGCAATGGATAGGATTCGGTCGAGGTCGAGGCTGGCTTCCAGATGCGCGGCGAGCCCGTCCAGGGTGGCTTCGACGCCCGCCTCATAACGCGCACCGCCGTTGCGCCCCGCGCGCAGCCCGGCCAGGAAGGCGTGACGGAAGCCGTCCGCGGCGAACAGGCCATGCAGATAGCAGCCCGTGACGAGACCGTCGGCAGCGACGGCGCCATCCGGCCGGCCGCCGAGGTCGAGCATCGGGCGGGCGAGGCCGGGCCCGCGCGTCACTCCGACATGCATCTCGTATCCCTCGACCGCCGCGCCTGTGGGGGCGTGCGTGCCGGTCGCGCGCAGCAAGGTCTTGTCGCCCGCCAGCACCGTCTCGACGTCGAGCATGCCCAATCCCTCTGCCGTTCCCGGCGGCCCCTCGATGCCGTCCGGGTCGCCGACGCTGCGGCCAAGCATCTGGTAGCCGCCGCAGAGCCCGAGCACCGCGCCGCCGCGGCGCAGATGCGCGCGGATGTCGATGTCCCAGCCCTGGGCGCGCAGGAAGGCGAGGTCGGCCAGGGTCGCCTTGCTGCCCGGCAGAACGACGAGATCCGCATCGCCGGGAAGCGCGCGGCCGGGCGGAACGAAGATCACCGACACATCGGCTTCGGCCCGCAGCGGGTCGAGATCGTCGAAATTCGCGATCCGCGACAGCATCGGCACGGCGACCCGGATCGGCGCGGTGCCGGCCGCCATCGGTCGCTCCAGGGTCACGGCATCCTCGGCAGGCAGGCGGCCGGCATCGCGGAACCAGGGCACGACGCCGAGGCAGGCAAGGCCGGTTTCGCGGCCGATGGCGGCGATGCCGCCGTCGAACAAGGAGACGTCGCCGCGGAACTTGTTGACGATGTAGCCGGCGAGGCGGGCGCGCTCCTGGGGCGGCAGCAGGTGCCAGGTGCCGACGAGGCTGGCGATCACGCCGCCGCGGTCGATATCGCCGACCAGCAGCACCGGCAGGCCGGCGGCCGTCGCGAAACCCATATTGGCGATGTCGCCGGCACGAAGGTTCACCTCGGCCGCGCTGCCGGCACCCTCGACGACGAGAAGGTCGGCCTCGGCCGCGAGGCGACGATAGGCGGCCAGAACCTCGGGCATCAGGGCGGCCCGGCCCGCCATGTAGTCGGCGGCACGGGCATTGCCGCGCACCCGTCCGCCCACGACGAGCTGGGCGCCGACATCGCTCTGCGGCTTCAGCAGCACGGGGTTCATGTCGGCGGTCGGCGGCACGCCGCAGGCCCGTGCCTGAAGCGCCTGCGCCCGGCCGATCTCGCCGCCATCGGCGGTCACGGCGGCATTGTTCGACATGTTCTGCGGCTTGAACGGCCGCACCCGCAGGCCGCGCCGGACGAAGGCACGGCACAGGCCCGCCGCCAGCATCGACTTGCCGACATCCGACCCGGTGCCCTGGAGCATGATGGCGGCGGTCATGTGCCGGCCTGCCTGCCGCGGCAGGCTCCCTCCCTGACCCTCCCCCGCGTTGCGGGAGAGGATATCCGCGGCGCCGGCGCCCCAACGCCGTCATTCCGGCCGCAGCGCAGCGGAGAGCCGGAATCCAGGTGGAACGGCAGGGTACCGCTGGCCGTGGATTCCCGCATTCGCGGGAATGACAGGGAGAGAGATGCGCGCCCGCCGCGGTCGGACTGTTCGCAAATGTAAACAAGGGCCGGCTGAGCGTCTCTCGTCTCTGCATCGGCATGCAGACCCTTGTACAAAGGCGGCGAAACGCTGGCGAAAGATGCGCGGATCAAGTCCGCGCATGACGTCATTATCTGGTCGTAAACATAGATCGTCATGGCCGGGCTTGACCCGGCCATCTGCCGGGGGCCCTCACGCCATTTGCAGAAAGGTCTCCATCCCGAGCCGGACGAAGGCCGCGACCGGCGCCGTACCGAGCGGGGCAGGTCGTGGAAGGCCGCAAATGTCATCATCGTCCTGCGCGCCTGTCGAAAATGTTCGCAAATGTTAACAGGGGCGCGCCGGACCGCCTCGTCCTGAGGTTGACGAAGAATGAGGTCGGTACCGGTCACCGAGCCGCTCATGCTTCGTCAGGCTCAGCATGAGGGATCGGAGATATTGGGCGGAGCGGCGGGCGAAACAAGAGAAAATACCTATTTGAGGCTGTCTTGATTCAGAACTCGATGCCCCGCTGCGCCTTCACGTTCTGCTCGCGGAAGGGGTGCTTGACCAGCGTCATCTCGGTGACGAGGTCGGCGGCGGCGATCAGGTCGTCCTTGGCGTTGCGGCCGGTGACGACGACATGCAGCATCGGCGGCCGGGCGGCCAGCACGGCCAGAACCTCGGCCAGCGGCAGGTAGTCGTAGCGCAGCACGATGTTGAGTTCGTCCAGCACCACCATGTCGTAGGCGGGCGGATCGGCGCGGGCCGCCTCGATCATCGCCTTGGCCGTTTCCCAGGCGCGTTCGGCGGCGGCGATGTCGCGGGCACGGTCCTGGGTGTCCCAGGTGAAGCCCTCGCCCATGGTGCGGATCGTCACCTGCTCGGGGAAGCGCTCCAGCACGACGCGCTCGCCGGTCTCCCACTTGCCCTTCACGAACTGGACGACGCCGACCTTCATGCCGTTGCCGATCGCGCGCATGGCCAGCCCGAAGGCGGCGGTGGACTTGCCCTTGCCCTTGCCGGTGTGGACGATCAGCAGGCCCTTTTCGACGGTCTTGTTCGCCAGCATCCGGTTGCGCGCTTCCTTGCGCTTGCGCGATTTCTCGTTGGCGCGGGCGTTGATGTCGTCCTGGGTGTCCGTCTCGCTCATGCCGCCGTCTCCCTGCGTCCTGCCGCCAGCGCCGT
>JBFWNZ010000021.1:0-21207 GCA_050250795.1 Alphaproteobacteria bacterium
TGCTCTTCATGGGGCCGGAGCCTTTCCATACCGTCTATGTCCACGCCCTGGTGCGCGACGAACGCGGCCAGACAATGTCGAAATCCAAGGGCAACGTCATCGACCCGCTGGAACTGATCGACGAGTTCGGCTGCGATGCGCTGCGCTTCATTCTGGCCTCGCTGGCCGCGCCGGGCCGTGACATCAAGCTGGCGAAGGGGCGCGTGGAAGGCGCGCGCAACTTCGCGACCAAACTGTGGAATGCCGCGCGTTTCTGCGAAATGAACGACTGTCGGTTGGATCCCGCCTTCGACCCGGCGATGGCAACGCAGACGGTCAACCGCTGGATCGTCGGTGCGACAGCGGAATGCGCCCAGGCTGTCGAACGCGGCATCGAAAGCTACCGCTTCAACGATGCGGCACAGACGATCTATCACTTCATCTGGGGTACCTACTGCGACTGGTATCTGGAGTTCGCAAAGCCGCTTTTCACCGGCAGCGACGCCGCTGCAACCGCGGAGACGCGCGCGACGGCGGCTTGGGTTCTCGACCAGATACTCCTGCTGCTGCATCCCTTCATGCCGTTCATCACCGAGGAACTCTGGGAGACGCTCGGCGCAAAGCGCGACGGGCTGCTCATGCTCGCCGATTGGCCCGTCTATCCGGCGTCGTTCGCCGATGCAAAGGCCGCGCGCGAGATGGACTGGGTCGTGCGGCTGATTGCCGGCATCCGGTCCATTCGGGCGGAAATGAACGTGCCGCCGGCGGCGCAAATTCCAATGACGGTGCTGGGAAGCGGGCCGGAGGCACAGGGCTGGCTTGCAACGCATAAGGATCTCATCCTGCGCCTCGCCCGGCTCTCTGGCATCGAAACCGATGGCGAGGTTCCGGCGGGTGCCGTGCAATTGGTCCATGACGAGGCAACGGTCGCACTGCCGCTGGCACAGGTCATCGACCTGGCCGCCGAAAAGCAGCGACTGGAGAAAGCCATCGCCAAGGCCGAAGACGAGATCGGCAAGCTGTCGAAGAAGCTCGGCAACGCGCAGTTCGTTGCAAAAGCGCCGGAAGAGGTGGTCGAGGAACAGCGCGAACGCCTTGCCGAAACCGAAGCGATGCGGGTGAAACTGGGCGAGGCCTTAGGACGGCTCGCGGCGCTGTAACGTGTCGAAGCAGGGCCTTGGCCCGACAGCGTCCTCGTCGCATACTCCGCCGCAATCGAAGAGCCGCCCAAGAGCGGCAACAAGGCAACTTTGGGAGGATTTATGGCCGGCACCGATCCCCAGCCGATGGGCAGCTACGACTACATCATCGTCGGCGCCGGTTCAGCCGGCTGCATTCTGGCGAACCGCTTGAGCCAGGACCCGAAGGTTTCCGTCCTGCTGCTGGAAGCCGGCGGTCCCGACAACTACATCTGGATTCATATTCCGGTCGGCTATCTCTACACGCGCGGCAACCCGCGCACCGACTGGATGATGAAGCTCAAGCCCGAGGCGGCACTCGGCGGCCGCGCCATCGACTATCCGCGCGGACGCACGCTGGGCGGCTGCTCCTCGATCAACGGCATGGTCTATATCCGCGGTCAGGCGGCCGATTACGACACATGGCGCCAGCTCGGCAACACCGGCTGGGGCTGGGATGACGTGCTGCCCTATTTCCGCCAGAGCGAGACCTATCACGGCGGTGCCAACGAGGCGCATGGCGGCGACGGCGAACTGTTCGTGGAAGAAGCACGCATTCGATGGGAAGTGCTGGATGCATGGGCGGATGCCGCCGTCCAGTGCGGCATCCCGCGCACGCGCGACTTCAACGGCGGCGACAATCACGGTGTGGGCGACTATGACGTGACCCAGCACAAGGGCCTGCGCTGGAGCGCCGCGCGCGCCTTTCTCGGACCGGCGAAGAAGCGGCCGAATCTGCGCATCGTGACGAACGCGCCGGTCAATCGTGTGCTGTTCGAGGGCAAGCGCGCCGTCGGCGTCGAGTTCGACCAGGGCGGCAAGCCGGCACGCGCCGAAGCGCGCGGCGAGGTCATCCTGTCGGGCGGGGCCATCCACTCGCCGCACATCCTGCAATTGTCGGGCGTGGGGTCCGGGGCGTTGCTGCGCGAGCACGGCATTCCTGTGGTGCACGACCTGCCGGGCGTCGGCGAGAACCTCCAGGACCATTACCAGACCCGCGTCGTGCACAAGGTCCAGGGTGCCGATACCATGAACCAGCGCGCAGCCAGCCTGTTGCAGCGGGTCGGCATGGGGCTGGAATTCATGTTCCGGCGCACGGGGCCGCTGACCATGTCGGTGACGCAGGTCGGCTGCTTCGCCAAAAGCGACGAAAGCCGCGCAACCCCGAACCTGCAATATCATGTTCAGGCTCTGTCGCTCGAAGGCGGGATGAGCAATACGCTCCATTCCTGGCCGGGCATCACGTCGTCGGTCTGCAACCTGCGTCCGGAGAGCCGCGGCTATGTGCGGCTGGAAACGCCGGATGCGCGCAAGCACCCGGCCATCTTCTGCAACTATCTGGCGACCGAAGGCGACAAGCGGGTGATGATCGACGCGGTCAAGCTAACCCGACGCATCGCAGCCGCCCCGGCGCTGGCAAAATACAAGCCGGAGGAGTTCGCGCCGGGCCCGCAGTCGCAGACGGATGAGGATATCCTGCGCGACATCCAGCCGATCTCCTCGACCATCTTCCACCCCTGCGGCACCTGCAAGATGGGCTCGGACAGCATGGCCGTGGTCGACGAGCGCCTTCGCGTTCACGGCATGCAGGGGCTGCGTGTCGTCGATGCGGCGATCATGCCCACGATCACGTCCGGCAACACCAATGCTCCGGCGATCATGATCGGCGAGAAGGCCGGCGCCATGATCCGCGAGGATGCGAGAGCCTGACGCGAGACAGAGGGCCGGCCATGCGGCAGGATGAACCGGCCCTCGATCTCGGCGATCTCTCCGGTCGGGTTCTCATTTTCGGCGGCCCGTACTCGAACCTCGAGGCTACGCGCGCCATGCGCGCAGAGGCAAAACGCCTCGGCATCTCCGCCGCAAGGACGATCTGCACGGGCGATGTCGTCGCCTATTGCGGCGATCCCGCCGCGACCGTTGCCGAGATCCGCGACTGGGGCATCCCTGTCGTCATGGGCAATTGCGAGGAGTCCCTGGCGGAAGCCGCCGCGGATTGCGGCTGCGGGTTCGAGGAAGGGTCGGCCTGCGCGGTTCTCTCCGTCGACTGGTACAGCCATGCGAATGCCGTGCTCGGCGCCGAGGACCGTGCCTGGATGGCAGGCCTGCCACGCCGGATATCCTTTCGGGTGAATGCCGTGCGCTTGCTGGCCATCCATGGCGGGGTCTCATCGATCAATCGCTTCGTGTTCGCGTCTACCCCCGACGCGGTGAAGTCGTCGGAAATGCAGGGCTTGCATATCGACGGTATCGTCGCCGGACATTGCGGGCTTCCCTTCACCCAAATCGTCGCCGGAAGGCTCTGGCACAATGCCGGGGCCATCGGCCTGCCGGCGAACGACGGCACGACAGAGGTCTGGTACGCGCTGATTGAGCCCGACGGCGCAGGGATCGCGATCACCCATCGGCGGCTTGCATACGATGTCGCCGCGGCAGCGGCCTCCATGCGGCATCGGCGACTCCCGGACGGCTATGCGCTGGCATTGGAGACAGGCCTGTGGCCCAGTCTCGACGTCCTGCCCGCCGAAGAGCGGCAAGCGACGGGGCGCAAGATCGCGCCGCCTCACATCCATTTTACGCCGCGGTGAAGACGGGAAATGACATGATCCCTGTCTGCGGCGGGTGAGGGGATTGGGTCATGGTCCAGACGCTGGGGATCGGGTTGTTCGCAATGGCGCTGGCGAGCGTTCTTGTGTCCCCGCGCGCCGGCAGCATCGCAGCGTTTTTCCACGGGGCCGATGCCGCAGGACGAGCGCCGTCGCTGTGGACCCTCGTGCTCTCGCAGGTGACGACCTGGATTTTCGCCCGCTCGCTGATGAACGCAGCGATCCTAGGCTATTTCTACGGGATCGCGGGCATCGTCGCCTATGCCGCCTACTACCTGTCTTTTGTTACCGGCGCCTGGATCGTCGACTCGCTTCGGTTCCGGCACGATGCCGCGAGCATCCAGGAATTCCTGAACGACCGGTTCGGACGCACGGGAACAGCCTGCTTCAACATTGTTGTCGGCGTTCGATTGGTGAGCGAGGTCTTCGCAAACCTGCTGGTCGTCGGCCTTCTGTTCGGCGCCGCGGGCTCGACCGGATACATCGTGGCGGTGCTGGCGACGGCCGCGGTGATCCTGGGCTATGCCGCCCTTGGCGGGCTGCGTGCTTCTCTGCGTACGGACGTTCTGCAATGCGCGGCGATGTTCGTGCTGCTCGCGATTCTGCTGGTGCAGACGATGGGGCATGCCGACTTCTCTGCCGGCGATATTCTGGCGAGTTCGCCGGATCCGGCCAGTCCCGGCTGGGTACTGCTCGCGGTTGCCCTGCTGCAGGTCGTCAGCTATCCGCTGCACGATCCGGTAATGATGGACCGCGGCTTCCTGGCGGATCGCGATACGACCCACTGCAGCTTTCTGCACGCGGCCTGGATCAGCATCCTGTGCATTCTCGCCTTTGGCTGCATCGGCATCTATGCCGGGCTGCACAAGATGCCCGGGGAGGCGATGATGGCCGCTCTCGAACGCCTCTATCCCTACGTGTCGATGGTCGTGTTCAATCTGGTTCTGATTGTTTCCGCCATGTCGACCCTGGATTCGACCCTGTGCAGCGCAGCAAAGCTGACGGTCGTCGATATGCGCGCCGCCAAGCCGACGCTTCGCAACGGCCGGCTGGCAATGGCCGGTTTCATGGGTGGCGGACTTTTTCTGCTGTTCCTGGGATCGAACGATCTGTTCGAGGCTGTCGCAGTAAGCGGCACGGCATCGATGTTCCTGGCGCCCGTTGCCGTTGTGTCGATCTGGATGGGGCGGCGCGATGTCCCGACCTGGAGCTACATGGTCGCCTTCTGTGCAGCGATGATCGGCGCCACTGTCTATTTCCTGGAGTCGTCGGGCTATGCGGCCATTGTCGCGCCATTGACGGGCTATACGCACAAATACACCCATCTCCTCATCATCTGCGCGGCCGTTCTTCTCGCCGGCTTTGCGGCCTTCGCTGTCGGGATTGTGACCCAGCGGCGTTCGACGGCATCATCCTGACCCCATGCAGACCGACTACGCGCTCGGTTCCGACGGAACGGAAATTCTGTCCGCGGTGTTTCGGGGCCGGTTGCGCGGACTGAACGAAATCATCCTCGCCACTGGCGCCCCCCTGGAAGGAAATCTCTTCTATTTCCAGGGAGCGACCGACCTTGCCGACTGTCCGGACCCGGCCAGGGCTCACAAGCGGCGGAACCTGTACCGCGCGATCCAGGGCAAGCATCGTTTTCTGGAAGTGGGCTTCAATGCGGGGCATAGCGCATTGCTCGCGCTGTCCGCGGCACCGGACCTGACCTATCTCGGCGTGGATATCGCCAGCAATCCCTATACACGCCTATGCGCCGCCCTCATGTCGCACTGGTTCGGCGACCGATTCCTGTTCGTCGCTGGGGATTCGCGGGAAATGCTGCCCGCCATCTGGCTCCAGGGCGGCCGCGGCTTCGACCTGATCCATGTCGATGGCGGCCACGGTGCCGGCACCTGTCTGGCGGATCTGGTGAATGCGGTACATGTCGCCGAGCCGGCCGGAGCACATCTACTCCTGGACGACACCGGACACGCTCCTATCCGCGCGCTTTACGAACGGCTTCGGCACGCCGGTCTACTGCAAACCGATGACTGCGGTCGGACCTGGGAAGGCGGCGAGAACCTTCTCGCACGGGTTCTGCCTAGAGGAGCATAATCCGACCCGATCAATGAGACGAGCTGTCTTGCAGGTTCAACCCAACGGCCCCAATCGCGATGAGCGCGATGCACGCGAGTTGCAGCATGCTGAGCGGTTGACGCAGGAAGGTCCATCCGATCACCGTCACCAGCGCGACGCCGGCTCCGGACCAGACCGCATACGTCACAGCCACGGGGATTCGTGTCAGCACCTGCGCCATTGCCCAATAGCTCGCGAGGAAGAGCGGCATGGCGGCAAGGCCATAGGATACCCGCTCCAAGCCGTCCGATTTCGTCAGGAGCGTTACCGCACAGACTTCTGCCAGGATGCAGCCTGCCAGGATCGCCCAGGGATTCATCGTATCCTCGTTCGAAGGGTATATACCCCCAAACCGCGGCGGAGACCGAGAGTTCCTAGCCTGACTCTGAGCGACGAAACATCTGGCCCCTCGCGCGCGAGGGCATTAGGGTCGCGCGCATAAGGGATTGCGAGCCAAGGAGAAGAGAAATGGCGATCGACAAGTCGCGGCTGCCCAGCCGGCATGTGTCCGTGGGCCCGGCCAGCGCACCGCACCGGTCCTACTACTACGCGATGGGCATGACCGAAGCGGAGATCGCACAGCCTTTCGTCGGCGTCGCCACCTGCTGGAACGAGGCTGCACCCTGCAACATCGCGTTGAGCCGTCAGGCGCAGGCGGTGAAAATCGGCGTCAAGGCGAAGCAGGGAACCCCGCGCGAGTTCACCACCATCACCGTTACCGACGGCATCGCGATGGGCCATCAGGGCATGAAGTCCTCGCTTGCGAGCCGCGATCTGATCGCGGATTCCGTCGAACTGACGATGCGCGGTCATTGCTATGACGCCATTGTCGGGCTTGCCGGCTGCGACAAGTCGCTGCCGGGCATGATGATGGCCATGCTTCGCCTCAACGTGCCGTCGGTCTTCATGTATGGCGGCTCCATCCTTCCGGGGCGCTTCAAGGGCCGCGACGTGACGGTGCAGGACGTGTTCGAGGCCGTCGGCACGCATGCGGCCGGCAATATGTCCGACGACGATCTGCACCATCTGGAATGCGTCGCCTGTCCGTCGGCCGGATCCTGCGGCGGCCAGTTCACGGCCAACACCATGGCCTGCGTGTCCGAAGCGATCGGGCTTGCATTGCCCGGTTCCGCCGGCGCTCCGGCACCCTATGAATCGCGCGACGCCTATGCCGAGGCGTCGGGCGAGGCCGTGATGAACCTGCTGGCGCTGAACCTGCGGCCGCGCGATATCGTCACCCGCAAGGCGCTGGAGAATGCAGCGCGCGTCGTGGCCGCATCCGGCGGCTCGACCAATGCGGCCCTGCATCTGCCCGCCATGGCGCATGAGGCGGGGATCGATTTCGATCTGTTCGACGTCGCCGAAATCTTCAAATCGACCCCCTACATCGCCGACCTGAAGCCCGGCGGCAAATATGTGGCGAAGGATCTGTTCGAGATCGGCGGCGTGCCGATACTGATGAAGGCACTGCTGGATGGCGGCTATTTGCATGGCGACTGCCTCACCGTAACCGGCAAGACCATCGCCGAAGACCTTGAGCGAATTCAGTTTCCGACCGATCAGGATATCGTCCGCCCGACCGTGTCGCCGATCACCAAGACCGGCGGCGTCGTCGGCCTGCGCGGCAATCTTGCGCCCGAAGGTGCCATCGTGAAGGTCGCCGGTCTGACCGATCTGAAGTTCAGCGGCCCCGCGCGCTGCTTCGACTGCGAGGAGGAGGCGTTCGAGGCGGTGAAGCAGCGGGCCTATAAGGAAGGCGACGTGTTCGTGATCCGCTACGAGGGGCCGAAGGGCGGCCCCGGCATGCGCGAGATGCTGGCGACCACGGCGGCGCTGTACGGGCAGGGTACGGGCGGCAAGGTGGCCCTGATCACCGATGGCCGGTTCTCCGGCGCGACCCGCGGCTTCTGTATCGGCCATGTCGGACCGGAGGCGGCTGTGGGCGGCCCCATCGCCTTGCTGCGCGACGGCTACATGATCACCATCGATGCCGATGAGGGCGTATTGGCGGTCGACCTCTCCGACGAGGAGTTGGAGGAGCGGCGCAAGTCGTGGCAGCCGCGCGAGACCGACTATGCCAGCGGCGCCCTCTGGCGTTATGCGCAGACGGTCGGTCCCGCCGTGAAGGGGGCGATCACCCATCCCGGCGGCAAGGCCGAGAAGCACTGCTACGCCGACATCTGACCCTGTGAGCGACCTCGCCGCCCTCCGCGCCCAGGCCAAAGCCCTGCGTGCGGAGGGCCGCCGCGAGGCCGCGGCCGAAGCATGGGCTGCGCTGCTTGCAGCCAGCCCGGACGACCCCGAGGCATTGTTTCGGGTTGGCGAGGACAAGCTGTACGGGGGATGGGCAGAAGACGCCGACAGCCTGTTTCTGGCTAGCTTTCAGCGCCGGCGCGATCCGGCGGCCATCGGCATGGCGCTGCTGGCGCGGCTCTATCGTTCAGTGCCGGCCGAACGGCGGCGCGACGTCATCGAAACATGGGCGAGGGCACATGCACCGGCCGATCCGGTCCCGGTGCATCGGATTGCAGACCGCAATCCCCAGCGGCCGTTGCGGCTGGGCTATCTCAGTGCCGATCTGCGGGCCCACCCCGTCGGCTTGACCCTCTGGGTACTGTTCCACTGCCACGACCGCCATCGGTTCGAGGTCCATGCCTTCGCGACGAAACGCCATGGCGACGACATCGCCGCCCAATTGGAACGCGCCGCGGATGTCTGGCACGATGTCTCCGGCCTGCGAGACGATGCCATCGCCGCCGCGATAGCCGCGGCCGGAATCGATATCCTTGTCGCACCGGCCGCCCAGTTCGACGACAACCGGGTGGGCGTACTGCGACGGCGGCCCGCTCCCGTGCAGGTCGTCAGCAATTCGGCGGCCACCACGGGCATGCCGGAGGCCGACTATTTCCTCGGCGATTTCGTCGGCACACCCCGCAATGGCCCGGAATGGTTCTCGGAACGGGTGCTGCGGCTTCCCTGCTATACGGTCGCTCCGCTGCCGGCCGAATTGCCGCCCGTCGCGCCATTGCCGGCCCTGCAGGACGGCCGTGTCACCTTCGGATGTTTCGGCAGCCCCGCCAAGATCGGGGCCGAATGCGTGGCCCTTTGGAGCCGCGTGCTCAAGGCCGTCCCGCAATCGGACATGCTTCTCAAATATCGGGACGTCTACGGCTGGGCCGCCGTGCGCGAGCGCGTCCTTGCCCTGTTCTCTGCCAGCGGGATCGATCCGCAGCGCGTGCGATTCGTCCGGGAAGGGCAGGTCAGGACGAACCATCTCGCCGCCTATGCCGAGGTCGATATCGCTCTCGACACCGTGCCCTTCAACGGCGTTACCACGACCTTCGAGGCTTTGGCGATGGGGGCGCCGGTCATCGCCCTGAACGGTGAGACGATGGCCGCCCGGTCGGCGGCCTCGGTGCTTATCGGCGCAGGGCTTGCCCCTCTCGTCGCCGACGACGCCGAGGGTTATGCGATGAGGGCCGCCGAACTCGCATCGAACCTTCCCCGTCTGTCCGCCCTTCGCGGGACGCTGCGGCGGCGCGTGGAGAAGGCCGCCTATTGCGATGCGCGAGGTCATACACGCTGGACGGAACGCTATTTCCGGGCCATCTGGCGCCGCTATTGCCTGACGTGATCCGTGGCATACTGGTCCGACAAGAAACCGGAAGGGAGGCTGGAATGTCGGACCTGCGTGTCACGCCCGAGGAATACACGGAGATCATGAATCTCTATTCCGCCTACAACCTCGCCAGCGATTCGGGCGATGCGGAATGGTATGCGAACTGCTTCACGGAAAACGGCGAGCATCACGGCACTTACGACGTCTACGGCCGGACCGATCTGCAGAAGTACAAAGCGGAGGAAGCGGCCAAGCGCAACCACCTCTATCGCCGCCATTGGAACGGCAGCCTGCATCTGGAAAAGCTGGATGCCGCCACCATCCGCGGTCGTTGTTACCTGTTCGGCTATAACGGCATGCCCGGCGAACTGCCGCATATGACGCATGCCGGCGTCTACACCGATACGATCGTGCTGGAGAACGGGGCCTGGAAATTCGCGAAGCGCCGCCTGCGTTTCGACGGCACCCTGAAATAGGTCAGACCGGGTCGGCCAGCTCGCACCAGACGGGCGTGTGATCCGACGCCCGTTCGCGGCCGCGCGGATCGCGATCGACGGCCGCAGCGACCAACCGGTCGGCCGCCTGCGGCGACAGCAGCAAATGGTCGATGCGCAGCCCTTCGTCGCGCTGCCAGCGCCCCGCCTGGTAATCCCAGTAGCTGTAGCGTTCGGGGCCCGGCTCAGGATGCAAGGCGTCGAGCGCGTCCGTCAGTCCCATATGCAGCAAGGTCCGGAAGCGGGCACGCGATTCGGGCTGGCAAAGCGCGTCCGACGCGAAACCGATCGGGTCGTAGACATCGTCGTCGGTCGGACAGACGTTGTAGTCGCCGCCCAGCACGAACGGCCGCTCCGCCGGCAACAACGTGTCCCGGACATGCGCGATCAGCCGATCCATCCAGGCCAGCTTGTAGGCGAACTTCTCGCCCGGCCAGGGATTGCCGTTCGGCAGGTAAATTGCGGCGATTCGGATACCTCGAACCGTCGCCTCAAGATAACGGGACTGGACGTCGCCATCGTCGCCCGGAAGTCCGGGCTGCACGTCCTCCATCGGGTGACGCGACAGAATAGCGACGCCGTTATAGCTCTTTTGGCCGTGGATCGCGGCCTTGTAGCCGAGCGCCTCGATCTCCAGCAGCGGAAAACC
The DNA here is from genome assembly GCA_050250795.1 of Alphaproteobacteria bacterium. Classification (GTDB taxonomy): domain Bacteria; phylum Pseudomonadota; class Alphaproteobacteria; order UBA8366; family UBA8366; genus JBFWNZ01. Next base: position 10,647 of record JBFWNZ010000021.1, read on the forward strand.
GTGGTCCTCGGTCTTGATTTCCTGGAGCAGAGCGACGTCGGGCTTCGCCGCCTCAAGCCATTCCAGCACGCGCGGCAACCGGGCCTTGATCGAATTGACGTTGAAGGTCGCGATCTTCATGGCCGCAGGATTGCCACGGAACGGTCGCGAGTGTCCACCGGCGCGGGCCGGACCGAATCAAATCGAGAAGGAACTGCCGCAGCCGCAGGAGGATGAGGCGTTCGGATTGCGGACCTGAAAGGACGATCCCACGAGGTCCTCCACGAAATCGATCTCCGAACCGGCCAGGAGGTCGAGCGAAGTCTGGTCGACGACCAGGCGAACGCCATCGCGCTCGAAGACAGCATCGTCGCCTTTCGCGGTGTCGTCGAAACCGAAACCGTACTGGAATCCCGAGCAACCGCCGCCCGAGACCGTGAGGCGCAGCATCAGATCCGGCTTGCCGTCGGCCTCGATCAGCACGGCGACACGGCGTGCCGCCGCCGCGGTCAGCGCGACGGCGCGGGGTCGATCTTCGGCAGGTGCGGTTGCAAAGACGTCGTTCATCCCGATCTCCATTCACGACGCTAGGGTATTGCGCCGCTATCCCTTAGTTATGTGTTTGCGAGCCACTGTCAATCCGGAAGCCTGTCCGTTGATGCGCGCCCCCTATGCCAGCGACCCCGCAAAAAGCCGCGGACGGCTCCATCCTGAGGCTGAAAGCGCGACGCGAAGCTGCTTTCAGCGCGACCGGGACCGGATCATCCATTCCACCGCCTTCCGGCGCCTGAAGCACAAGACGCAGGTCTTCATCGCACCGGAGGGCGACCACTATCGGACGCGGCTGACCCACAGTCTGGAAGTCTCGCAGATCGCCCGCGGCCTCGCACGCTCGCTCGGCCTGGACGAGGACCTCGCCGAGGCTTTGGCTCTAGCCCATGATTTCGGCCATCCACCCTTCGGGCATGCAGGAGAGACGGCGCTCAACGAGATGATGCGGCCCTTCGGCGGCTTCGATCACAACGACCAGACCCTGCGCGTGCTGACCATGCTGGAACACCGCTATGCCGAGTTCGACGGCCTCAACCTGACCTGGGAAACGCTGGAAGGCGTGGTCAAGCACAACGGACCGATCAAGGCACCGCTGACGCGAACCTTGAAGGAATACTGCGTCCACCACGATCTCGAACTGAACAGCTACGCAGGTCCGGAGGCCCAGGTCGCAGCCATCGCCGACGATATTGCCTACGACCATCACGACATCGACGACGGGCTGCGCGCCGGGCTGCTGCGCGTCGAGGATTTCGAGGCGGTGCCGTATGTCGGCGCAGTATTCGAGTCCGTCAAGGCGCGCTATCCGAAACTCGAACAGACCCGCCTGATCCACGAATCGGTCCGGCGCCTGATCGACCTGACGGTCAACGACGTGCTGGCGGAGAGCCGCCGTCGCCTGCACGCATCGGGAGCCCGATCCGCTGCCGATGTCCGGGCATTGGACCACCCGGTGATTGCCTTCTCCGAGGAGATGCGCGAAAAGGACCGCGCCTTGAAACGCTTCCTGTTCGCGCGAGTCTACCGGCATCCTTCGGTGACGCGGGAAACCGACCGGGCGCAACAGGTGCTGAAGCAGTTGTTCGCGCGTCTCCTCGACGAACCGGCGATCCTGCCGCCGCCCTGGCGGAAGACTCTGAGCGGCGAGGGACAGGCGGCAACGGCACGGGTCATTGCCGACTATATCGCCGGCATGACCGACCCATATGCCCTGCGCCGTCATGCCGAGCTATGCGGCAACGCCGCAGGCTGACGGAGCATGCGGAACGAATGAATATTTTCGCGCAGTATCGGGGGGCGGTTCTTCAGGCCCTGGAATCCCTGACCGCCGAAGGACGTCTCCCGTCCGGCCTTGAAACGGCTCGGGTCACGGTGGAGCCGCCGCGCGAAGCCGCGCACGGAGACCTCGCGACCAACGCGGCCATGATCCTGGCCAAGCCCGCAAGCATGAACCCGCGCGAACTCGCCGCCATGCTCACGGAGAAGCTCGCGGCCATGCCCGGCGTGTCCGAATGCACTGTCGCCGGTCCCGGCTTCATCAACCTGCGCCTCGCGCCGGAAGTCTGGCAGAACTGCCTGCATGCCATCCTGAGCGAGGGGCCGGATGACGGCATCGCGAACCTGGGGCAGGGCGCCAAGGTCAATGTCGAGTATGTCTCGGCGAATCCGACCGGGCCGCTGCATGTGGGGCATGCCCGCGGGACCGTCGTCGGCGATGTTCTGGCGTCGCTGCTCGCAAAGGTCGGCTTCGATGTCTGCCGCGAGTATTACATCAACGATGCGGGCAGCCAGGTCGATACGCTGGCCCGGTCGGCCTATCTGCGATACCGGGAAGCCCTCGGGGAATCGGTCGGCGAGATACCGGAAGGCCTCTATCCCGGCGACTACCTGATTCCGGTGGGACAGGAACTCGCCGCGAAGGATGGGCGGCGCTGGATCGACGCGGCGGAAGCGGAATGGCTGCCGGTCGTCCGCCAGTTCGCCATCGACCGCATGATGGACATGATTCGCGACGACCTCGCCGCGATGGAAGTCCGGCACGACCTTTTCACCTCGGAGCGACGTCTCGTCGAAGCAGGCAAGGTCGACGCAGCGCTGGAATGGCTGGACGGGCTTGGCCTCATCTACACCGGCGTCCTGGAGCCTCCGAAGGGCAAGCAGCCGGACGATTGGGAACCGCGGCCGCAGACGCTGTTCCGGGCGACCCAGTTCGGAGACGATGTCGACCGTGCGCTCCGCAAATCCGATGGAAGCTGGACCTATTTCGCCGGCGATATCGCCTATCATCTCGACAAGTTCCGCCGCGGCTATGCCGAACAGATCGACGTCTGGGGCGCGGACCACGGCGGATACGTCAAGCGGATGCAGGCGGCAACCCGGGCAATCAGCGAGGGACAGGCACGACTCGACGTTAAAATCTGCCAGATCGTGAAGCTGCTGGACAAAGGCGAACCGGTAAAAATGTCCAAGCGCGCGGGATCTTTCGTGACTCTGCGCGATCTGGTCGATGCGGTCGGCAAGGACGTCGTGCGCTTCATCATGCTGACCCGCAAGAACGACGCGCCGCTCGATTTCGACCTGAGCGCGGTCAAGGAACAATCGCGGGAAAACCCTGTTTTCTATGTGCAATATGCCCATGCGCGCTGCCATTCCGTAAAGCGCATGGCCGCAGAGGCGATCCCAGGCATCGACCTCGACACGGCTGCGCTGGCGAAGGCCCCGCTGGATCGCTTGAGCCATGACGCGGAACTCGCCCTCATCCGGATGCTTGCGGCCTGGCCTCGCGCGGTCGAAGCTGCGGCCGAAGCCCATGAACCGCACCGGCTGGCGTTTTTTCTGTACGATCTTGCCGCGGCCTTTCATGGTCTCTGGACGCTCGGCAGCCGGGAGGATGTAAGTCTGCGGTTCGTGATTGCCGAGGATCCTGCGTTGAGCACGGCCCGGCTGGCATTGGCCGCCGGTGTCGAGGCAGTCATAGGCTCCGGCTTGCGACTGTTCGGCGTAACCCCGGTCGAGGAGATGCGGTGATGTCCGGCTTCGACCCGCTTGAGGCCGAACTGGCCCAGATCGACCGCGAGGCGCGCATCGCCCCGCGGCGCCCTTCGCTTCGCGTTCTGCCGATTGCACTTGCGGGCGTGGCAATCGTCGGATTCGCCATCATCGTCTGGTACGCCTACAGCACCGGCGTGCGTGAGGGCAGCGAGACGGCCGCGCCATTGCTTCGGCCGGATGGGCCGGTCAAGGTCATGCCCGAGAATCCCGGCGGCATGGAAGTTCCGCACCAGGACAAAACCGTCTTCAACAGGATCGACGAGCAGGGCGAAAGCGGCACCGAGGTGGAGCGCCTGCTTCCGCCGCCGGAGACACCCCGTGCGCCGCCGGGCGAACTCGCCGTCGGACCCGGCGTCACGCCGCCGGATTCTCCCGGCCGCATTCCGATGCCTGCCGTGCCGCAACTGCCGTCGCAAGATCCGGCTTTGGCCGATGTGCGCCGGGTTCCCGTTCCCCAGCAGCCTGCGCCGCCCGTGCGCCTGACGCCGGAGACTCCGCCAGCCGCACCGGCACAGCCGCAAGCGCAGGTTCCTGCGCCTGCCGCTCCGGCCGCCCAGCGCCCGGCAGTTTCCACGCCCACGCCGCCGCCGGCCCCACCGGCGCAAACCGCTACCGCAGGCACGTTCCGGATACAGATCGGCGCCGTGAAGTCCGACGCGGCAGCCCGCCAGCAGTGGCAGAACGTGTCGCAGAAGAATCGCGACATCCTGGCGAACGTGGCGCCAATCGTCGAACGGGCGGACCTGGGAGAGAAGGGCATCTTCTACCGTATCCAGGGCGGCGGATTCGAGACGCGGGCGGCAGCCCAGAGCACCTGCGATGCGTTGAAGAGCCGCAATGTCGGGTGCTTCGTTGTCCGATAAGCATGGCGGTACCGGTTGCGCCGCCATCTTCGGTCTGGCCGGCCTGCGGCTTCTTGAGGACGAGCGGACCCTGTTCCGTCAAGCCCAGCCCGCCGGTTACATTCTGTTCGCGCGGAACATTGAATCGCCCCATCAAATTAAAGAACTAACATCCGATCTTCGCAGCTTGAGCGAATTCGATCCGCTGATCCTGATCGACCAGGAAGGCGGTCGTGTGGCGCGCTTACGGCCACCGCACTGGCGTGCCGCTCCGCCGGCCCAACGCTTTGGGGACCTTGCGCAGGTGGATCGGGCTGCCGCTTGCCGGGCGGCAGCGCTGAATGCGGGGTTGCTGGCCGCGGAGCTGGCGGCCCTAGGCATCAACGTCGATTGCGCGCCGGTTCTCGACCTGCCTGTGCCGGGCGCACATGACATCATCGGCGACCGCGCCTTTGCCCAGGATGCCGAAACCATTGGCATCCTGGGGCGCCGCTTCTGCGAGGGGATGATTGCGGCAGGCGTCCTGCCAGTGATCAAACACATTCCAGGTCATGGCCGGGCCACGGTCGACAGCCATCATGACCTGCCGCGCGTGTCGAGCGGTCTCGCGACGCTGCGGGAAACCGACTTCGCGCCCTTCAGAGCGTTGTCGGACATGCCGCTCGCCATGACGGCCCACATCGTCTACGACGCCATCGATCCCGACGCGCCTGCAACCTTGTCCAGAAAGCTCGTCCAGGAAACGATCCGCGGCGAGATCGGTTTCGATGGCCTGCTGATGACCGACGATCTGGGCATGCGGGCGCTGACCGGCACGCCGGGCTCCTTGGGCGTCTCTTCGCTGGCAGCGGGTTGCGACCTCGTTCTCCATTGTTCGGGCAATCTGACGGAGATGCGTGAACTGGCAGAGGCCTGCGGAGCGCCGAGCGGCGAAGCCCGGACGCGAATCGCGCGGGCGATGGCATTGTTGCCTGCCGAACCGCCTGCGGTGGACATGGCGGCCATGCAGGACGAACTCGCAAGCCTTCTGCCCGTGTGAGACGCAGAGATGGGGGAGGGGCTGCTCTATAAGGTATCGGTCTGGGCAGTGCCGGTCCTGCTGGCAATCACCCTGCACGAGGCGGCGCACGGCTTTGCCGCGTGGCGCCTGGGCGATCCGACGGCACAACGCCTGGGGCGTGTGTCGCTGAATCCTTTCCGGCATATCGACCTTTTCGGCACGATCCTGTTGCCGGCGCTTCTCCTGTTTCTGCGTGCGCCGTTCATGTTCGGGTGGGCAAAACCGGTACCGGTCGTCTTCCGAAATCTGCGCAATCCTCGCCGCGGGATGGTGCTTGTCGCGGCAGCAGGTCCAGCCATGAACCTGCTGCTGGCTTTCCTGTCGGCACTGCTGCTGCACACCCTTCCGCTGATCCCCGGCGAAGCGCGGGGATGGATGGCCGATACGGTCCGCAACTCGATCCTGCTGAACCTCGTACTGGCTGCGTTCAACATGCTGCCCCTGCCGCCGCTCGACGGCGGTCGTGTCGCGGTCGGCCTTCTGCCGGCACCTCTCGCCCGGCCATTGGCCAGGCTGGAGCGGTACGGAATGGCAATCCTGATCGGCGCCTTGATCCTGCTGCCTTTGCTTGCGCGGCAGTTGGGAACGGAGTTCCGCCTGTTCGAATGGATTATCGGCGGCGCCGTCGCATTCCTATGGCAGGTGATCGGGACGCTGGCCGGTGTAAGATAGTGGGATGAGCGCGACCAACGATCCGGGCCGGATGCCGAGTTTCGCCTTCGAGGACGAACGGCCGGACTATCTGAACGGCAAGGACCCGGAGGCGCTGTTCCTCGACCTCGATGGCTTCGAAGGGCCCATCGACCTGCTGCTGGCGCTGTCCCGCGATCAGAAAGTCGATCTGACCAAAATCTCGATCCTGCAACTGGCCGATCAGTATCTGGCCTTCATTGAGCAGGCCCGCGCCCTCCGCCTCGAAGTCGCCGCCGACTATCTCGTGATGGCGGCATGGCTGGCCTATCTGAAATCGCGGATGCTGCTTCCCACGCCGGCCTCGGAAGACGAGCCGAGCGCCGCGGAACTGGCGGCCCGGCTCGCGTTCCAGCTGCAACGCCTCGAGGCGATCCGAACTGTCGGAACCCGCCTTATGGCGCTGCCCCGGCTGGGTCATGAGTTCCATCGTCGCGGCGCCCCGGAACCGTTGGAGATCCTGCGCCATCCCGTTTTCGCGGTCAGCCTGTTCGACCTGCTCACCGCCTATGCCAATCAGCGCCAGCGGCTGGCCGCATCGCATGTGGAAATCCGGCCGAGCGAACTCTATTCCATGGAGCGTGCGCTGCGACGTCTGGAATCGCTCGTCGGCGACATTCCCGATTGGACCACCCTGGCGAGCTTCCTGCCTCCGGGCATTGCCGATCCGCTGGTCGCGCGTTCTGCCCTGGCAGCCACGTTCGTCGCCAGCCTGGAACTTGTGCGATCCGGCCGCATCGCCTTACGCCAGCAGGAAGTTTTCGGTCCTCTCTATCTTCGGACACGACCGCCGGAAGACACGCAGGAGGCGGAGTGAGATGGACCGCTTCCAGCAAATGCGAATCATCGAGGCGATCCTTTTTGCGTCTGCGGAGCCGGTTTCGGAGGCATCGCTGCTGGCCCGGCTGCCGTCCGAGACCGACATTGCCGGCATCCTCTCCGATCTTCAGGCATTTTACGGCAACCGGGGCATCAACCTCGTGCGCGTGGACAAAGCCTGGGCGTTTCGCACCGCCACCGACCTTGCAGAGCATCTGCGGGTGGAAACCGCGGTCGTCCGCAAGATGTCGAGGGCTGCGGTGGAGACGCTTGCCATCGTCGCCTATCACCAGCCGGTGACCCGCGCGGAGATCGAGGAAATCCGCGGTGTGGCGCTCAGCAAGGGAACGATCGACATCCTGCTCGAAGCCGGTTGGATCCGTCCCCGTGGACGCCGCCGCTCACCGGGCCGCCCTGTCACTTGGGGGACAACCCCTGGGTTCCTCGACCATTTCGGCTTGGAAAGCCTGGATGCTCTGCCGGGTGTCGATGAGTTGAAGGCAGCGGGTCTGCTCGACCGTCGTACCGGCCTGGGCGGCCCCTTCAGCCCTTCGGAAGAGAGCGAGGAGGAGGATCCCATCGAGGATGACGGCCAGGGCGTGCTTTTCGAAGATGAAGAGGATGAGGCACCGGATGACGGCGCCGCACTGGACGCGTTGGAGCGGTCCTACAAGCTCAAGGATTGATCTGATCCGCGAACTCTGCGATGGACACTGACTCGCAGTTGAGGCCGGAATCGAGTGCCATGTCCGTGAGCGTTCCCGCATTGGAATTCGCGAGCGTCCGCCACGCATATGGCGAGGTCGTCGCCGTGGACGATTTCTCGCTCGCGGTCCAGCCGGGCGAGGTCGTCTGTCTGCTAGGCCCGTCCGGATGCGGAAAGACGTCGCTTCTGCGCATTGCCGCAGGGCTGGAGACGCTCCAGCATGGCCGCGTCAGCATCGGCGGCCGCGTCGTGGGCGATACCGGCATAGCGGTGCCGCCGGAACAACGGAGCGTCGGGCTGGTCTTCCAGGATTACGCGCTGTTCCCGCATCTGACCGTCGCCGGCAACGTCGCCTTTGGGTTGCCTCGGGATTTCCCCGGACGGCAGCAACGCGTCATGGAGGTTCTCGCATCCGTCGGGCTGGAAAGCTGCGCCGGGCGGTATCCGCATGCCTTGTCCGGCGGCCAGCAGCAGCGGGTTGCCCTGGCCCGCGCCCTTGCACCGCGCCCCTCGGTCATTCTTCTGGATGAGCCCTTCTCGGGTCTGGACGCGCGCCTGCGCGATCAGGTCCGCGACCAAACGCTCCATGTTTTGAAGCAAGCAGGGGCCGCGACGCTTCTCGTGACGCATGACGCAGAGGAAGCGATGTTCATGGCCGACCGTATCGCCGTGATGCGATCGGGGCGACTGGAGCAGGAGGGACAGCCCGAGACGCTCTACTGCGCGCCGGCAAGCGCATTCGTGGCCGAGTTCTTCGGCGAGGTGAACCGTCTGGCGGGCACGGCCAAGGACGGCTGGGTCGAGACACCCCTGGGACGGCTGCGCGCAGCCTCGATACCGGACGGCGCGGCCGCGGACATCCTGATCCGGCCGGAGGGGCTGCGGCTCATTCCCCAACACGAGGCCGGCAGTGCAGCGGGGCGCGTGCTTGCTGCCAGAATGCTGGGACGCAGCAGCCTCGTTCACCTGTGCATGTGCAGATCGGTCGGTCAGCGCCTTCATCTGCATGCACGCATCCCCGGACGCTACCTGCCGCAGGAAAACGCCGAACTTGGAATCGTCCTCGACGACAGTCAGGCATTCGTATTTCCGGCAGCCGGCTGACCGAGACGCCATGCCGCGTCCAGCCCGTTTGTCTTTGCCGGGCCGGAAGGTTAAAACCAACAGAACAGCGCCGCGCCGCACGCCTCTTCAAGGAGAGCCCGTATGGGAACATTCAGTATCTGGCATTGGCTTATCGTCCTTGCCGTCGTCATCATTCTTTTCGGCGGGGGCGGGAAACTGTCGCGGCTGATGGGCGACATGGGCAAAGGCCTGAAGTCGTTTAAGCGCAACCTCTCGGACGAAGAGGCGAGCGCATCCGACGACGAGAAGAAGCCCATCGAGGCATCGAAGTCCGCCGCGACGTCCTCCTCGGATCGGGAAAGCGCCGTAAACCGCTAATCCGACGCCGGCGCGTCCTCACAGCGAGCCCGCATGTTCGACGTCGGCTGGCAGGAATTGTTCATCATCGTGCTCGTCGCGCTTGTCGTGGTCGGGCCGAAGGAACTGCCGCGCCTGCTGCGAACCATCACGCTCTGGGCGCGGCGGGCGCGGCAGATGGCCCGCGAGTTCCAGGACGGGCTGGAAGATTTGGCGCGCGAGGCGGATATCGCAGACATCAAACGCAAGCTTGAGCGGGAGGCCGAGACGATCGTCGATCAAGGCCGCTCCATCGACCCCACGCGCGCGATCGATGCGACGGCCCGCGAAGTCGAAGCGTCCATGCCGGCGATGCCGCCGGCTCCCGAAACGCCCGATCAGGGCAAATCCAACCCGTCCGGTTCTTCCGGAACGCCGAGCGCCTGATCCATGACGGACGAACTCGACGATTCCAGAATGCCGCTGCTCGACCACCTGGTGGAGTTGCGCCGGCGTCTGCTCTACGCTTTTGCAGGCTTCTTCGTCTGTTTCCTCGTCTGTTTCTATTTCTCCGCGGAAATCTTCAATTTCCTGGTGGCGCCGCTGGCCCATCTCTGGGCGCATGAAGCCGGCAGGCGCATGATCTTCACAGCCCTCCACGAGAAGTTCATCACCAACGTCAAGGTTGCCTTCTTCGCTGGTGCCTTCCTGTCGTTTCCGATCATGGCGACGCAGCTCTGGATATTCATCGCTCCGGGGCTCTACAAGAACGAGAAGCGAGCATTCCTGCCGTTCCTGATCGCGACGCCCGTCCTGTTCTTCCTTGGCGGCGCATTCGTCTACTACTTCGTGCTGCCTGTGGCCTGGCAGTTCTTCGCCGGCTTCGAGCAGGCATCGTCCGAAGGGACGCTCGCCATCCAGCTCGAACCGAAGGTCGACCAGTATCTGTCCCTGGTCATGCGCATGATCTTTGCTTTCGGCATCAGCTTCGAATTGCCGGTTCTGCTGACCCTGCTGGCGACAGCCGGGATCGCCACCAGCACCGGCATGCGGGAGAAGCGCCGCTATGCGATCCTCATCGCATTCGTTGCGGCCGCCGTCTTGACGCCCCCCGACCCCCTGAGCCAGATCGCTCTCGCGCTCCCCATGATTCTGCTCTACGAAATCTCGATACTCTGTGCGCGCATGATCGAACGGCGCCGCGCCACGGCAGAAGCCGAGGGAGAATCGGAAGGCTCGAAAGCACCTACGGGAAACACCGAGGCGGACGGCTGAACTCGAGCGCAAGGTGGACGTGATGAACCGAGCCGCCGTATAACGCCGCCGCCCAGGACTTCGAGAGAGCGATGCACGACCTCCGATTCATCCGCGAGCAGCCCGACGCCTTCGACCGCGGTCTCGCGCGTCGAGGACTTGAGCCGATGGCAGAGCGGGTCCTCGACATGGACCGCCGCCGGCGCC
>JBFWNZ010000022.1:0-20930 GCA_050250795.1 Alphaproteobacteria bacterium
GATCGAAGGCGCGGACCGTGGCGCCGGCCGCCGTCAGCGCCGGCACCATCGCTAGGCTGGGGCTCTCGCGCATGTCGTCGGTGTTCGGCTTGAAGGTCAGCCCCAGCAGCGCCACGGTCTTCCCGGCGACCGATCCGTCGCAGGCCGCGACCACGCGCTCGGCCATCGCCGCCTTGCGCGCGGCGTTGACCTCGACCACCGATTCCACGATCCGCGTGGCGGTGCCTGCCGACTGGGCGATACGGACCAGCGCCAGCGTGTCCTTGGGAAAGCACGAGCCGCCATAGCCCGGCCCCGGATGCAGGAACTTCGCGCCGATCCGGCCGTCGAGACCGATGCCGCGCGCCACCGCATGCACATCCGCCCCCACCGCCTCGCACAGATCCGCCATCTCGTTGATGAAGGTGATCTTGGTCGCAAGGAAGGCGTTGGTTGCGTATTTCACCAGTTCCGCCGTCTCCAGCGTGGTGATCAGCATCGGCGTCCGGTTGATGTAGAGCGGCCGGTAGAGCCCCTCCATCACCTGGCGCGCGCGGTCGGTCTCGGCGCCGATCACGACCCGGTCCGGGCGCATGAAATCCTCGATGGCCGAGCCTTCGCGCAGGAATTCGGGGTTCGAGACCACGTCGAATTCCGCATCCGGCCGCACCCGCGACAGGATGCGCGCCACCTCGCGGCCGGTGCCGACGGGCACGGTCGACTTCGTCACCACCACCGTATAGCCGTCGAGCGCGCGGCCGATCTCCTCGGCCGCGTTGAACACATAGGTCAGGTCGGCATGGCCGTCGCCGCGCCGGCTTGGCGTGCCCACGGCGATGAACACCGCGTCGGCGCTCTGCACCGCCGGGGCCAGTTCGGTCGTGAAATGCAGCCGGCCCGCACGGGCGTTGTTCGCCACCAGCCTGTCGAGGCCGGGCTCATAGATCGGAATTTCCCCGGCGCGCAGCCGGGCGATCTTGCCGGCGTCCATGTCGACGCAGGTGACGTCGATGCCGAATTCGGAGAAGCAGGCACCGGAAACGAGGCCCACATAGCCGGTGCCGATCATCGCAATGCGCATGAAACGCTCTCTCTCCGCCGATCCGCCTCGCCCGCCCCGCGGACGCCGGGCCTATTTGTACTTCGTCAGCACGTCGCGGATGGCGGGCGCCATGTCGTCGCGCTGCAATGCGAAGGCCAGATTGGCCTCAAAGAAACCGACCTTGTCGCCGCAGTCGAACCGCGTGCCCTCGAAGCGCAGACCATGGAAGGGCGCCTGCCCCAGCATGCCGGCCATGGCATCCGTGAGCTGAATTTCGCCGCCCGCACCGCGCTGCTGCTTGTCGAGATGCTCGAACACCTCGGGCAGCAGGATGTAGCGGCCGATGATCGACAGGGTCGAGGGTGCATCCTTGGGCTTCGGCTTCTCGACCAGCCCGCGCACGCTGACCATGCGTCCTTCGTCGTTCTTCACGTCCAGGATGCCATAGCGGTCGGTATGCTCCGGCGGCACGTCCATCACGGCAACCACGTTGCCGCGCGTCTCCGCATAGGCGTCGACCAGTTGCTTGAGGCAGGGCGTCTGCGCCATCACAAGGTCGTCGGCGAGCAGCACCGCGAAGGGCTCGTCGTGGATGAAGTTGCGCGCGCACCACACCGCGTGGCCCAGGCCCATCGGCTCCATCTGGCGCGTGTAGGAAATCTGCCCGGGCCGCGGCATCCACTTGCGCAGCATCTCCAGCATCTGCGTGCGGCCGCGCTCCGTCAGCATGTGGTCGAGTTCGTAGGGAACGTCGAAATGATCCTCGATCGCGTGCTTGCCGCGACCGGTCACGAAGATGAACTCCTCGATGCCGGCCGCCGCCGCTTCCTCGACCGCATACTGGATCAGCGGCTTGTCGACGACCGGCAGCATCTCTTTCGGCATGGCCTTGGTGGCGGGCAGGAAACGGGTTCCCAGGCCGCCGACCGGGAATACTGCCTTGCGGACGTGCTTCATCATGTCGGGAATCGCGCCGGTTCTGTGAATGTCGGGACTAATATGGGGTCACGCCGCCTATCTGCCATAGGCACCGTATCGGTGCAACTGCGGCCCGTCCGCGCAGCCCTTCAGCGGCCGAGCAGGACATCCTTCGCCTCGTTGATTCGCGCCGCCAGATAGTCCGAGCCGCCATGGTCGGGATGATATTGCTGCATCAGGCGGCGATGCGCCCGCTTGATCGCTTCCGGCCCATCGCCCGGCCCCAATCCCAGCACGGCATAGGCTTCCTCGCGCGACATCGGCCCGGACGGATTCGGCCTCCGAGTCTCCTGGCCCTCCTGTCCGTTGCGCCAGTCGGGGCCGTGCATGCGGTCGAGATAGGCCTCCAGCACCTGAACCGACTGCATGTCCTCATGCATCGCCGCGCGCAGCACGTCGAGCACCTGCTCGACGGCAAGCGAGGACAGTTCGCGGCCGGTGTGGGGCCCCTCCAGGACGGTTCCGTCCATCGCGCCGCTGTCATGGTCCAGCTGCATCGCGACGAACCGGGTCCGAACCTCGGACCGGCCGCCCGCACGCGGCCCCTGCGCACCGCCGCGCAGCCGGCGCCAGATCGGCAGCCGCGTCAGCCAGGGCATCAGAAAGATGATCGCCGTCCAGATGAGGCCGAACCGGCCGCTCAACAGGAAGCCGAGCACGACGACCGCACCGACGGCCAAGGCCGCCCAGCGCAGCGCGCGCGCGAGCGCCCGCGGTTCTGCGGTGACGAACCAGCGCATCAGCAGGATGCCGCCGAACAGAAGTCCCAGTCCCAGCAGCAGCCAGCTCATTGCCGTGTCAGCGCCCGCCCGCCATCTGCTGCGTCAGACGCAGCACCGTCCCGCCCGCCCGCTCGCCATAGGCCAGCAGCGCCCGGCGGCCGCCCGCCGCATACACCGCGACCGCCGCAAGCAGATCGCGCAGCTGCTTCGCGCTGCCGGCATCGAAGGCGCAATAGGCGCCGCCCGACAGCCTGGCGATCTCGCGGAAGGTCCGGGCCGCAACCGGATCGCCGCCCTCGTGGAACACGAAGACCGGCACCTTGCGCAATCCCAGTTCGCCGGCGGCCGCGCACAGTTCGTCGGCCTCCTCCTCCATCGCGTCCCCGACGAAGACCAGCGCATCCACGCGGTCCGTCGCCGCCGCCTTGACCGCATGCGCCAGCACGCGACCGATCTGGGTCCGGCCGGCGAGGCAGCGGACGCCCGTCATCAATCGCGCCAGTTCGCGCCCATCGGCCGCCCAGCGGCTTGCCCGGCACTCGCCGTAGCCGCGGTAGTAGACAAGCTGCACCGCCAGCCCGCCCAGTGCCGCGGTCTCCGCGAACATCTCGCCCTGGATGGCACAGGCGCGGTCCCATGCGGGTTCGCGGCTGGCGGTGGCGTCCATGGCGAAGATCAGGCGGCCATGCCCTTCGCGCAGGGGCGCCGGGGTTGCCGCAACCTGCCGCAGGAAATCCTGGACCTCGGAATCCGAGTTCCGCGTCGGAAGCTTCGCCATACCCTAGAATATGCGGATCAGCGCGCCGCGATTCCAGCCTGCACCGCCGGGCGGTCGATCTCGGCCACCGTCTCCGCCGGCAGCAGCCCGACCGCATCCAGCAGCGCCCGGATCTCGTGCCGCGCCGCGACATGCGACATGGTCAGGCGCACATCGGTCCCCTGATCGCGCACATCCAGCACCGTCAGCCCCTTCAGGAACAGCTCGCGAAAGATCACGCGCTCGCCGAAACCCGGCGCGATGCGGAAGCCGATCCGCCGCGACAAGGCCGCCAGCACTTCCTCCACCGCCGCCTTGTTGCGGGAATCCACCGCCGGAATGCGGTTGCGCATGACGATCCAGTCGATCGAGCCGCCATCGCGGATGGCGCGGGCCTTGCGCTGCTCCCACACCATTTCGGCATAGCGGCTGGGGCGGATGATGGCGTGAGTGTTGGGATCGACGGTCGCCAGCAGGTCGAAGTCGATGAAGCTGTCGTTGATCGGCGTCACCAGCACATCGGCATAGCTGTGCCCCTGGCGCGACAGGAAGCTGTCATTGCCGGGCGTGTCGATCACGATCACGTCGTGCGCGGCCGACAATTCGCGCACCGCCTGTTCCAGACGGGCGGATTCGTCGGCGCGGCGCTGCTCGTCGCTGTCCAGCGTGCTGGGCACGACCCGGCGATGCGCGGGCACGGCAAGCGCGATGCCCTGCCGGTCGCGAAAGGCCGCGCGGTTCTCCAGATAGCGGGTCAGCGTCGCCTGGCGCGCATCCAGGTCGATCGCCGCGGTACGCAGCCCTCCGCGCAGCAGGGCCACGGTCAGGTGCATGGCGGTGGTGGATTTTCCCGAGCCGCCCTTCTCGTTGCCGATGACGACGATGCGGGCGCGGCCGGGGATCGGCTGCGCCGCTGCGGAAGATGCGGTGGTCATGGTTCTGCCCGTACCCAGACGGCGGTGTCGTGAAAAGCGGCGCCGCCGCGCGGCGCGGCGGCGTCCGAGCCGATCAGCGCGTTGATGCCCAGCCCCTCGATGAAATCGGCGTTCGGCCAGATGCCTTCGGTCACCACCACGCCCGGCTGCATGCCGCCGCCGCGCCGGGCATGCAGCAGCACCGTCGCGCGGCGGTTGCCCAACCGGACCAGATCGCCATCCGCGATGCCCAGCCGGTCGCAATCCGCCGGATGCAGCATCGCGGTCGGCCGGCCCTCGCGCTTCCGGCCGGTCGGCGTCTCGGTGAAGCTGGAGTTCAGGAACTGCCGGGCCGGCGGCGCGATCAGCCGGAACGGATGCTCGCCGTCAGCGGCCTCGATGGACTCCATATGGTCCGGCAGGGGCGGCATCTTCGCCCCGTCGGGCCCGGCGGCGCGCCAGTCGGGCCGGAAGCGGAAGCGCCCGTCGGCATGCCCGAACCCGTCGCGGAAATGCGCCTTCTCCGGCGGCTGGGCCATGTCCAGCCAATGCTGTGCGTGGACCGTCGCCGCATCCGGCAGGCCGGACAGGCGCAGCGTCTCGTCCACGATCTCCCAGGCGCTCATGCCGAAGCCCCGATGCCGGGCGCCCAGCCGGTCGGCAAGGCCGCAGATAACGGCATGGTTCGTCCGCGCCTCGCCCGGCGGGGCGATCACGGCGCGGGTGACGCTGAGATGGGTGTGCCCTCCGGCGGTATAGATGTCGTCATGCTCCAGGAATGTGGTGGCCGGCAGCACGATATCGGCCATCGCCGCCGTCTCGGTCATGAACTGCTCATGCACGCAGGCGAACAGGTCGTCGCGTGCGAAGCCGGCACGCACCAGCGTCGAGTCCGGACAGACCACCATCGGGTTGGTGCTCTGGATCAGCATCGCCGTCACCGGCGGCCCGCCGGCCAGCGCCCCGGAATCGCCGGTCAGGATGGGCCCGATCCGCGACTGGTCGAGCTCGCGGGTCGAGGGGTCCAGCACATCCAGCCCCTCGATCAGCGTCTTGTCGATGCGGTACATGCCGCCATTGGAATAGAGCGCGCCCCCGCCCCGATGCCGCCACTTGCCCGTCGCCACCGGCAGGCAGGTCACGGCATGCATCGCGGCCGCCCCGTTGCGCGACCGGGTGAAGCCATAGCCGATGCGCAGGAAGGCGCGTTCGGTCCCACCGTACAGCCGCGCGAAGGCCTCGATCTCCGCCGCCGGGATGCCGGTGATCCCGGCCGCCCAGTCCGGCGTCTTCTGCGCCACATGCCGCGCCAGTTCGTCCGGAACGTCGGCATGGCGGCGCATGAAATCCCAGTCCGCGAAACCGTCGCGGAACAGCACATGCAGCATCGCGACCGCCAGCGCCCCGTCGGTGCCGGGGCGCGGCGCCAGATGCAGGTCCGCCGCCTCGGCCGTGCCGGTGCGATAGGGGTCGACCACGACCAGCTTCGCACCGCGCGACTTCCGCGCCTGGGCGATGTGGTGCATCACATTGACCTGGGTCGCCACCGGATTGCCGCCCCAGACGATCACGAGGTCGGAGTCCGCGATCTCGCGCGGGTCGCAACCCCATTTCACCCCATGCCCCGCCAGCCAGCCGGAATCGGCCAGCATGTTGCAAATGGTCGAATACTGCCGCGAATAGCGCATGGCATGGGCAAGGCGATAGATGCCGTCGCGGTTCACCAGCCCCATCGTGCCGGCATAGTAATAGGGCCAGACGGCCTCGCTGCCATGCCGCTCGGCGGCCTTGCGGAACGCGTCGGCGACGATGTCGAGCGCGTCCTCCCAGCCGATGGGGCGATAGGCGGCGCGGCCCACGCCCTTGTCGCCCACCCGTTGCAGGGGCTGAAGTAGGCGGTCGGGGTGGTGGACCCGCTCGGCATAGCGCGCGACCTTGGCGCAGACCACGCCCGCGGTATAGCTGTTGCCCGTGGCGCCGCGCACGCGGCCGATCCGCGTCGGCGACAGCGTCTCCACCTCCAGCGAGCAGGCGCTCGGGCAGTCATGCGGGCAGGTCGAATAGGCGATGGCGGGCTGCATTGTCATGGCCCCTTGCGGTCGCTCCCCCGGTCGCGTGGGCTGGCCGCACTGTAGTCGCCGCCGCCCCGCCGGGGCAAGGCATGCGGCAGGATGCGACATCGCGCACCAGGGGCTAGACTATCCCGATGCGCATGATGCGAACCATCGCCGCCCTTGCCCTCGCCGCCGCATCCGCGGCCTGCGCCGACAGCGGACCCGGGCCCGGCCCCGTCGCCGAGACGCCCGAGGGACCGATCCCCGTCCAGCCCGTTCCGGCGGCGGCGAGCCGGCTGGTGCTGGCCGTGCCGACGCTTGCCGGCGGCGGCTTCACCGGCGGCCGCGTCGTGTCGCCGTCCGGCCGCTATCGCGAGGAGCGCGGCGCCTGGGAGGCCGGCGGCCGCCCGGCCGCCACCGCCGGCATGGTGCTCAGCGAATCGCGGGCCGGTCCGCCGCTGACCGATCCGCAGGACCCGGCCGATGTGCCGCCGGCCTTTCCCGAGCTGGCGCATTTCCATCCGGGCCCGGCCGATCTCGTCGCCACGACCAATGCGCTCGGCCCGGTAAAATGGCGACGCGCGGCACTGGGCACCGCGACATGCGTGCTATTCCTCCAGCGCTGGGGCAGCGACGCGCAACAGGCTCCCGCCAGCACGCTGGCAGGGTATTATTGTGCCCCGCCCGGCGCCGTCCTGACGCCCGGCAACGCCGAGGCCGTCGTCCAGGGCGTCGGCCTCCACCCTGCCAGCACCGCCCTTTCGGAGCCGCCCAGATGAGCCTGTTCGACCTGACCGGAAAGACCGCCGTCATCACCGGATCGACCAAAGGCATCGGCAAGGCCATCGCTATGCGCATGGCTGAGCACGGAGCCAATGTCGTGATCTCCTCGCGCAAGGCCGATGCCTGCGAGAGCGTCGCCGCAGAGATCGGGCGCGACTGGTGCCGCAGCGGCAACGTCGCCGTGCCAATCGCCTGCAACATCCAGCACAAGGAGCAGCTCCAGGCGCTGGCGGACGGCACGCTGGCGCGCTTCGGCCGGATCGACGTGCTGGTCTGCAACGCGGCGGTGAACCCCTATTTCGGGCCGTCCAAGGACATTCCCGACGAAGCCTTCGACCGGGTGATGCAGTCGAACATCCGCAGCAATTTCTGGCTCTGCAACATGGTCCTGCCGGATATGGTCGCCCGCAAGGACGGCGCCATTATCATCGTGTCGTCCATCGGCGGCATCCAGGGCCGGCCGCTGCTCGGCGCCTATGGCATTTCCAAGGCCGCCGACATGCAGATGGCGCGCAATCTCGCCTGCGAATACGGGCCGGACAACATCCGCGCGAACTGCATCGCGCCCGGCCTGATCCGCACCGATTTCGCCCGCGCCTTGTGGGAGAATCCCGACATCCTGAAGAAGCGGGTCGCCAACAACCCGCTGCGCCGCATCGGCGAGCCGGACGAGATCGCCGGCGCCGCCGTCATGCTGGCCTCGGCCGCCGGCGCCTACATCAACGGACAGACCATCGTCGTCGACGGCGGCACCGTTATCGCCTGAGCGCCGCTTACAGCCCGGCCGCCAGTTCCGCGCCCTCGCGGATCGCGCGCTTGGCATCGAGTTCGGCGGCCAGACGCGCGCCGCCGATGAGGTGGGTCTCGACCCCCGCCGCCTCCAGCGCCGCCTGCAGGCTGCGGTCGGAATCCTGACCGGCGCACAGGACGACCGTGTCGGCCGGGATGACGCGGGCCACCGGCTTGCCCTCGGCGTCCGGCACGGTGATATGCAGCCCGGCATCGTCGACCCGTTCATAGGTCACGCCGGCCAGCGTCTCGACGCCCGCATCGGCGACCGCGGCGCGATGGACCCAGCCGGTCGACTTGCCGAGCGTCGTGCCGAACCGGCCGGCGCTGCGCTTCAGCATCGTCAGCGTGTGGCGCGGCGCGTGGTGCTTGCCGCCGCCCGCGGCCAGGCCGCCGGGCTGCGCCATCTCCATGTCGATGCCCCACTGCGCGGCAAAGGCATCGGCCTCGTAATGCGAGCGCGAGCCGCGCTCCAGCAGATAGAGCGCCATATCGAAGCCGATGCCGCCGGCACCGACGATCGCCACCCGCTCGCCGACATCGTGCCAGCCCATCAGCACGTCGACATAGCTGGCGACGCTGGGATGGTCGATGCCGGGGATGTCGGGGATGCGCGGGATCACGCCGGTCGCCAGGATCACGGCGTCGAAGCCGCCCGCGATCAGTTCCGCCGCCGTCACCCGCTTGCCCAGCCGCACCTCGCAGCCGGCATCGGCCAGGCGCCGGGCATGATAGTCCACGCTCTCCTGGAACTCCTGCTTGCCCGGCACGCGGGTCGCCAGATTGAACTGGCCGCCCAGCCGGTCGGATGCCTCGAACAAGGTCACCTTGTGCCCGCGTTCCGCCGCGACGGCTGCCGCCGACAGCCCGCCCGGTCCGCCGCCCACCACCGCGATGCGGCGCGCCGCAGCGACGGGAGCGTAGTTCAGTTCGGTCTCGTGGCAGGCGCGCGGGTTGACGAGGCAGGTCGAGACCTTGTGCTCGAAATAATGGTCCAGGCAGGCCTGGTTGCAGGCGATGCAGACATTGATGGCCGCCGCGTCGCCCTTCTCCGCCTTGGCGGCAAAGGCCTCGTCGGCAAGGAAGGTGCGCGACATCATCACCATGTCGGCCTCGCCATCGGCGATCACCCGCTCGGCCGTCGCCGGGTGGTTGATCCGGTTGCTGGCCGCCACCGGAATGGCGACCGCGTCGGCGATGCGCTTGGTCGCCCAGGCAAATCCGGCGCGCGGCACCGCCTGGGCGATGGTCGGCACCCGCGCCTCGTGCCAGCCGATGCCGGTGGTCAGCAGGTCGGCCCCCGCCGCCTCCACGCCCTTGGCCAGTGCCACGATCTCGTCGCCCGTCATGCCGCCCTCGACGAGGTCGAGCGCCGAAATCCGGAAGCTGACGATAAAATCCGTCCCCGCCTGGGCCCGCGTGCGCCGCACCGCCTCGGTCGCAAAGCGCATCCGGTTCTCGAACGCACCGCCCCACTCATCCTTACGGTGGTTGGTGCGGGCACAAAGGAACTCGGTGATGAGATAGCCCTCCGACCCCATCACCTCCACGCCGTCATAGCCGGCCTCGCGCGCCAGAACGGCCGCGCGCGCATAGTCGTCCAGCGTGCGTTCGATGTCCTCGGCCGTCATCTCGCGCGGCGTCTCGCGGTTGATCGGCGAGCGCAGCGCGGTCGGCGCGACGCTGTTCGCGTGATAGCCATAGCGGCCGGCATGCAGAAGCTGAAGCAGGATGCGGCTGCCCGCATCATGGACCGCCGCCGGGATGATCCGGTGCGCCTTGGCGTCCTCGGCGGTCGACATCTCGATCCGCTCGGCGATCAGCCAGCCTTCCCGGTTCGGCGAGAAGCCGCCCGTCACCATCAGCGGGCAGCCCTGCCGCGCGCGCGCCGCGTAGAAGGCGGCCAGCCGCTCCAGCCCATGCTCGCGCGCCTCCAGGCCGGTATGCATCGAGCCCATGATCATGCGGTTCGGCAGCGTCGCATGGCCGACCTGGATCGGCGCGAACAGATGCGGATAGTGCGGATGGGCCATTTGCGGGAATCCCTCGACTTATCGCTGCACGTCCCGTGCTGGACGTTGCCAAGCCGGGGCGGCTCGCGGATGATCCGGCAGCATCCGTTTCGATGCCCCTCCGCCGCGACCGCCCGAGACGTGTAGCATGAATGTCCTGATCGTCCACGCGCATCCGGAACCGCAAAGCTTCAATGCAGCCATGACGCATACGGCGGTCGCCGCACTGACCGCGGCGGGGCATACGGTCACGGTCTCCGACCTCTACGCCACGGGCTTCGACGCCTCTTCGTCGCGGCGCAACTTCGCAACCGTCCACGATGCCGGCCGCCTCGACCTCCAGGCCGAGGAACTCCATGCCAGCGCATCGAACGGCTTCGCCGCCGATCTGGAGGCGGAGATTGCCAGGCTCGAAGCCGCGGACCTGACGATCTTCCAGTTCCCGCTGTGGTGGTTCGGGCTGCCGGCCATCCTCAAGGGCTGGGTCGACCGCGTCTTCGCCAAGGGCCGCATCTATGCCGACCGCGAGATGTATTCGCGCGGCCGCCTGACGGGCCGCCGGGGCATGCTGTCGCTGACCACCGGCGGCATCCCGCGCAGCTACACGCCCGAGGGGTATATCGGCGACATGGACGCGATCCTGAAGCCGATCCATCGCGGCATCTTCATGTTCGTCGGGATGGACGTGATGGCGCCGCAGGTGGTCTATGGCCCGGCCAAGGTAACGGCCGAGGAACGCCAGGCCGCGCTCGACGCCTGGGCCGCGCGGCTGCATGGGATTGCAGAGGAAGCGCCGGTCGAGATCGGCCGGTTTTAAGGACGCCACGCATGAAGCACGTCGACTACTACTTCACCCTCTCCTCGCCCTGGACCTTCCTCGGCCATGCGCGCTTCCGGGCGATTGCGGCCCGGACGGGTACGGAGGTCGCCTACCGCCCGGTCGATTTCGGGGTGATCTTTCCGGAATCCGGCGGCCTGCCCCTGCGCAAGCGGGCACCGCAACGCCAGGCCTATCGGCTGATGGAACTGCGCCGCTGGAGCGCATATCTCGGCATCCCCATGATCATCGAGCCGCGTTTCTTTCCGGTCGACGACAAGCCGGCGGCACGCTTGCTGATCGCGGCGCAGCAGGCCGGACAGCCGGTCGACCTGCTGACGGGCGCACTCATGGCCATGGTCTGGCAGAAGGAGCGCGACCTGTCGGCGGACGACACCCTCATCGACGCGGCCACGCTGGTCGGCCTCGACGGCCCGGCCCTGCTCGCCGCCAGCAAGCAGCCGGCCGCGCAGGCGACCCATCAGGCCTATACCCAGGAGGCGCTGGCGCGCGGCGTGTTCGGCGCCCCGACCTTCGTCTATCGCGACGAGCTGTTCTGGGGCCAGGACCGGCTGGACTTCCTGGAGCGCGCGCTGCTGGCCTAGATGTTTAGTCTCGGGGTTTGATGGTGCATTGATTTCCATGGATTGGAAGGATGCGCTGTGGGCCGGATTCTCACGGGGGCGCCACGACGACAGCGGCGATCTGTCGAGCGATACAGCATAGTCAAGAGAGCCTGAGGGCACTGGCCAAACGCTACGGGATCAATCCCAAGACCGTCGCGAAGTGGAAAAAGCGAACCTTGGTCGCGGATTTGCAAACCAGCGCCAAGGCGCCGCGTTCGACGATTTTAAAATGGGAAAAATTAGGCCGTTCGGCGGACAAGACTCCGAAGAGCAGGTCAGAAGCTATATATCGAATTGGGGGTGCGCGTTCGTGGCCCGTTCTTCAGTCTCGATCCTAATCGAAACAAGACAGATACAGCGGCCAGTTCTGGGCTTACACCGCGCTCATTCTCATACTGCCGAAGAGGCGCAACTGATCGATATAACGCTTCGCCGCTCGCTTTGCCTCTGCCCGGCTCAAGCCTTCGGCCCGCATGCGTTTTACGGTGCTCTTGAGGAACATCTCGTCCCAAGCTTCCTGAAAGCCAGTGTGTGGGATTTCCAGAAGGATTTTCGCGGCCTCGGGATTATCAATGAACCGATTGCCTTCTCGCCCGCCCTGGAGGTAAAGCGCTTTGGCAAGGAGCACCTGATCCACGAGGGCAGCATGCCTCAGAATATCGAATTCCACGATCATCACGATCTCCATGGGCTTCGTGAAGATCAGGAACAGATGGACTGTCCCGTCCGATCCCTCAACGTGTCCCCATTGAGAAGTAACGTCCCCTGACGGTAGATGTTGGTGGACCCGGATCAATTCTTCCAGATCAGGTCGCTTGCTGGTTTCTAGAATGAGAAGAGGGATGAGCCGTCCGTCACCTATGAGGCCGCTAGCTATGGCCGCATCACCGACAATCCGTAGGGGCGCGGCCTCATGCTTACCGGCTACGTTGATCACCCTCGGTCGCGGTTTCGCGGGCATTCTTATGCTCCGGCACAATAATGGCCTCAGCAACGACTTCAACACCATGGCTATCGACTAGCGATACAGCATACCGTTCAATCTTGGCGTTCTGCAAAAGGGCTTTCTCGACATGGAAGAAGCACCAACCCAAGCTTGCTTGATGTGCATCAATACGTATTGGCACATCAAGTAGCGGAGAACCAATGTCCTGATGACTACCCGCGTCAGCAGGTATCTTGACCGTCATCTGCATTCCGGATGGGGTGGAATAGGATAGATGCAGATTAATCTCTGCAAGAGCGTTATCGCTGTCTGATGTGTTTCTCAATAAAAGGTGGAACGCATATCTTCGATAGGTGCCATTGGCGCCATTCTTATAATAGCGATCCTGCATATAGACCGATAGCTTTGGCTTTCGGCGTTCTTCCTGCGCCTCTGCCAGCCGCGTCGCCCGTCGCGACGCAAGCAAGCTAAAGAGTGAAACAACAAGGGCGCATAGCGCAAATGCGGCATTCGCGATGTTGACCCAGAGTTCCATGCATCGACGCTACCACATGCCACAGTCCGACCCGGCCCCAAGAGCATTCTCTTCTCCGAGCGAAGAGCTTTCAAAGGATACGCAAGGTAAAAGGGTAATTCAACCCAAGCACTTTCAACATTGACCCGACCCGTCAAACCCGGGAGTAAACATCTAGATCAGGTCCGCCAGCAGCGGCCGGACCTCCTCGGCGAACTGGCGCATCTGGTCGGGGCGCTCCTCGACTGTGCCCAGGAAGTCGAGCACCAGATGCCGCACGCCGGCGGCGTGGAAGTCGCGCAGCCGGGCGGCCACGTCCTGGGCCGTGCCGATGGCGGCATAGCGCTGGGCGGCCTTGCGGAAATCCATGTTGTAGCGGTGGCTGAGCATGTCGGTCGCGAAATCCAGCGCCTTGTCATAGCTGGAATCGATCCGCGCATAGAGCAGATGCCCGGTGCCGAAGCGGCTGAAACCGCGCCCCTCCGCCGCCGCCGTGGCCGCGATGGTCTCCAGCCCTTGGCGATACATCTCGGGCGTCACGACATAGGACATCCAGCCATCGGCCAGCCGTGCGATGCGGCGCAGCGCCTGCGGCTGCCGGCCGCCGCACCAGATCGGCGGACCGCCCGGCGTACGCGGCACCGGCGCCAACTGGATTTCCGGAAAGCGGAAGAACCGCCCCTCATGCGAGACCGCCTCGCCGCTCCACAGCTTGCGCAGCATCTGGAGCGACTCCGTCATGCGCGCGCCGCGCTCGGCCACCGGCACGCCGCAGGCCTCCCACTCGCGCGGGAACTCGCCGCCCAGCCCGACGCCGAACACGAAGCGGCCATCGGTCAGATGGTCCAGTGTCGCCACCTGCTTGGCCACCGTCACCGGGTTGCGCAGCGGCAGCAGATAGACGCAGCTGCCGACCGTCATGCGGCGGCTGATGACGGCGGCCTGCGCCATCTGGATCAGCGGGTCGAGGATCGGCAGCGGAAAGGCGATGTGGTCGCCGGTCCAGACGGAATCGAAGCCCAGCCGATCCGCCAGCTCCACCACCACCGCGCAGTCGTCGATGGTCGGCCGCCAGTTCGGGTCGGTCGGTTCGGCGATGCGCTGGATCGTCTGGAGGCCGAATTTCAGCGTCGGGTCCAGGGGCAGGTCCATGGGCGTCCTCCTCGGGTCGGAACGGTCGGAAGAAACAGCCCGCCAGCCGCCGGGCCGCATCCTTCGTCAAGCTCAGGATGAAGCCCTCGTGCTGAGCCTGACGAAGCACGAGGGCCGGGCATGCTCCGCGCTGGCGGCCGCTACTCGTTGATCAACTGCACCGCCGTCACGACATAGCCGTATTCGGTGGGATACTTGGCATGGATGCGGGCGCGGGCATCGCGCTCGTCCTCGGCCATGACCTCGATCCAATGGACATCCGCCCATTCGTCGCGAAGCTGACGGTGCTTCAGCCCCTTCTGCATGAGGTCGCGGACTTCCTTGTTGTAGATGCCGATCTCGTATTTGAACTTGCGCATCGTTGACGTCCCGCAGCGCCCCCGCCCGGTCGCGCGACGTTAGCCGAGCGGCGGGACCGGCGCAAACGCCGCCGTCACAGCCGCGCCAGCCGCCCGACCAGCAGGTCGTAGAAGCCTTGCGGATCGACCTCGGTCACGACATGGACATTGGCCGGCTTGCCGCCGAAACCCCACCAGTCGACCACGGTCAGCCCGGCCGTCAGCGGCGAGGCGGTCTCCACCTCGACATGACAGTCGCGGCCCTTGAACAGTTCCGGCCGCACCAGCCAGGCGATCGTGACGGGGTCGTGCAGCGGCCCGCCCGGCAGACCGTAGCGGGCGATGTCGAAGCGGTCGTTGAAGGCCAGCATGTCGGCCACCGCATGCGCGACCGGCGTGCCGACGGCGCGGATCGTCGCCAGCCGCTCGGGCGTGGTGATCAGCCGGTGCGTCACGTCCAGCCCCAGCATCGTCACGCGCGCACCGCAGGATACGACGACCTGCGCCGCATGCGGGTCGGTCAGCACGTTGAACTCGGTCAGCGGCGTGCTGTTGCCGTGATGGACCGCCGCCCCGCCCATGAACACGATCTCGCGCAGCCGCGGCACGATCCGCGGCTCCTTGATCAGGGCGACGGCGAGGTTGGTCATCGGCCCGGTGGCGACCAGCGTGATCTCGCCGTCCAGCGCCGACAGGCAGGTATCGACGATGAAGTCCACGGCATGCCGGTCCTGCAGCGGCATCACCGGCTCGGGCAGGTCGTGCCCGTCCATGCCGGTGCGGCCATGCACCATCTCTGCCGTCTCCAGCGGCCGCAGGATCGGCCGCGCGCAGCCCGCGAAGACGGGCAGGTCCGGCCGCCCCGCCAGTTCCGCCACCTTGCGGGCATTGCGCTGGGTCCGGTCCAACGGCGCATTGCCGGCAACGCAGGTCACGCCCAGCACCCGCATTTCCACCGGCGAGGCGAGTGCCAGCAGGATGGCGACGGCGTCGTCCTGTCCGGGGTCGCAGTCGAGAATGACAGGACGCGCCGTCATCGCCGTTCGGCTTACGGGATCAGCACCGTGGAGCCGGTGGTCTTGCGGCCCTCCAGATCGCGATGCGCCTGCACCGCGTCGGTCAGCGCATAGCTCTGGTTGACCTCGATCTTGAGGCCCTTCGCCATCGCGTCGAACAGCACGCCGGTCAGTTCGGCGATGTCCTCCTTGGTCGCGGTGTGCGTCGCCATCGTGGGGCGCGTGAAGTAGAGCGAGCCCTTGGCGGAGAGGATGCCGGGCTCGAACGGCTTCACCGGGCCCGAGGTGTTGCCGAATGAGACGAACAGGCCCTGCGGCGACAGGCAGTCCAGCGAGTCCGCAAAGGTGTCGGCGCCGATGGAGTCATAGACGACCGGTACGCCCTTGCCGCCTGTGATCTCCTTCACCCGCTCCTTGAAGTTCTCGCGGGTGTAGACGACCGGATGGTCGCAGCCATGCGCCTTGGCGAGTTCCGCCTTGGCGTCGCTGCCGACCGTGCCGATGACGGTGGCGCCGATCTGCTTCAGCAGCTGGCAGGCGATCAGGCCGACGCCGCCGGCGGCCGCGTGGAACAGCACGGTCTGGCCCTTCTGGACCTTGAAGGTACGGCGGGTCAGATAGGCGGCCGTCATGCCCTTCGCCATCATCGAGGCGCCGGTCCGGTCGTCGACATGGGCGGGCAGCTTGACCAGCCGGAAGGCCGGCATCACCCGCAGATCGGCATAGGCGCCAAGCCCGCCGCCGGCATAGGCGACGCGGTCGCCCGGCTTCACGTCCGTGACCTCGGCCCCGACCGCCTCGACCACGCCCGCCGCCTCGACGCCCAGGCCGGTCGGCAGCGCGGTCGGATACAGGCCCGAGCGCGTATAGGTGTCGGCGAAATTCAGGCCGCAGGCCGTCTGGCGGATCAGCGCGTCCTTGGGGCCGGGCACCGGGTCGGGCACGCTCTCATAGCGCAGCACCTCGGGACCGCCGGTTTCGTGGATTCGGATGACATTGGCCATGCTGCGCTCCTCCCTGTTTTCTCTGCACGGGCGAGCGACGTTAGCGAAGGGCGGTGCCGCTGGCAAACGCCGGTAGAGGGCGTCAGTCGCGGTGCGGCAATTCCATGTGCCAGGGAAGGTACAGAACCGCCTGCGTCCCCTTGCCCCGCTCGCTGGCGATCTCCAGCCGCGCGCCGATCAGATCGGCGAACCGCAGCGACAGCGGCAGCCCCAGCCCGGTCTCCTGGCGGCGGCGCCCCTGGCCGTCGACGCGCCGGAACGGCTCGCGAAGAGCCGCGAGTTCCTCGGCCGACATGCCGAAACCGGTATCGACCACCCGGATCGCGACGCCCTCTTCCAGAACCGCCGCCGCGACGTCGATGCGCCCGCCGGCGGGCGTGAACTTGATCGCGTTGGTCGCGAGATTGACCAGGATCTGAAGCAGCAGCCGCCGGTCGCTCTCCACACGCGGCATGTCCTCTCCAAGGTCGATGGACAGCGACACGTTCGAGGCTTCCGCCCGGCCCACCGTCAGGTTCCGGAGATCGCGCGCCAGACCGTGCAGCGAGACCGGCTCCGGCTGGAGGTCCCATTTGCCGGCATCGACCTTGGCCAAATCCAGGATGGAGTTGATGACCGCCAGCAGATGGCCGCTGCTGGCGTTCACGATATGGGCGTATTCCCGGTAACGCGGATTGCCGACCGGCCCCATCCGCTCGCTCACCATCATCTCGCTGAACCCGATGACGGCATTCAGCGGCGTGCGCAGCTCATGCGACATATGCGCCAGAAACTCGGATTTCGAGCGGTTCGCGGCCTCGGCCGACAGTCTCGCCTCATCCGCCGCATCGCGGGCCGCCGCCAGCGCCATCGACAGGCGCCGCTGCCGCCGCAGCCACCACAGCAGAAGACCGGCCATGCATGCCACAACGAGGGTGCGGATCGCGGCCAGGGTCAGCAATGCCAAGCGGGTCTTCCGCCACTCCGCGAGCAGGCCATTGCGCTCGAACCCCACCGCGACCACGACCGAATAGCGCGCAGAGCGCGAAAAGCCGACGATCCAGCCTGCCTTGTCGACGGCGGCCTCGGGCTCGGCGGCCGCGTCCATGGCCGGCTGGATGGCCGCGGCGAATGCGTCGCCGGACGCCTGCCCGTTCGCCACGCAAATCAGCGGCGTGCCGTCTGCCAGCAGCAGCATCGCCGCATCGGCCCCCGCCGAGCGATACAGAGATTCCAGCACCGCCGGCCGCACCCGGCCCGCGATCACCCCGGCGAAGTTCCCCCGTGCATCGTCGAGACGCATCGAAACCGGGATCGCGGGGATGTTGCGGGGGCGCGAAACAATCGGCGCGTCGATCCGCAGGTCCATGCTCCGGATGGCCCGATGTGCCTCGAAATAATCGCGATCCGAAAGATCGACCCCCGCCGGATGGTTCCGGTCGGCACTGACCCATAATTCGCCGGCGGCATCGATCAGCCCCAATCCGTCGAACAAGGCCGAGCCGTCGCGCAATTGCCGCAGCAGGATATGCGTCGCCGCCGCATCCGATGGGGGCTGGATGCCGGGAATGTCCGGCTCCTGGTCGAACGACCGGAACGCGACGGCCGCGGCGTCCAGCCCCTGCTCGGCATGCGCGCGCAGGATGCGGCTCTGGCTCAGCGCCAGCGCGCTGGCACGATCCAGTTCGGCGCCACGCAACGCATCCAGTTGCCACAAGGGGATCGCCCAACCGGCGCACAGGGTCAGGGCGGTGGCGATCAGGATCAGGGCCGACAGCCGGTCGACCCCGCGTTTGGTAAAGGCCATCCGGCGTTGCCGCCGGGTCGCCCGCTACTTGCCCTTGAACACGGGCTTGCGCTTCTCGCGGAAGGCTGCGCGGCCTTCCAGCCGATCCTCGCTCTCGGCAACGACCAGAACCTCGCGGCGCATCCGCGCCATGAATTCCGGCCCGCTGCGCGGCGTCACCGTCTCGTAGACCATGCGCTTCAGCATGCTGACGACCAGCGGCGCCGTGGTCAGGAAGGCCTCGGCATATTCCATCGCCCCGGCCATCGCGCCGCCCGCCGGCGTCACCTTGTTGATCATGCCCACCTCATAGGCGCGCTGCGCCGAGATGGTCTTGCCCAGCAGCATGAACTCCATCGCGATCTTGTGCGGGATGCGCGCGGCAAGACCCGCGATCACGCCGCCCGACGCGCCGACCTGCGGTTCGGGATAGCTGAAGGTGGCCGTCTCGCCCGCGACAACGATGTCGCACAGCATCGGCAGCGCATAGCCGGCGCCGATGCAATAGCCCTCGATGGCTGCGATGACCGGCTTGTCGAGGTCGGCCACGATGCCCGGCATCGACTTCCACATCTCCTTGGGCGGGTCGCGCATGTCCGCCCCGGCGCAGAATGCCTTGCCGCCCACGCCGTACAGGATGGCCACGCGTTCGTCGCTCTTCGCAAAACGCCGCCAGGCATCGGCCAGCCCGGCGCAGACTTCCTCGCCCAGGGCGTTGCGCTTCTCCGGCCGGTTGATGCCGATCTTCGCGATACCGCCTGCGGCTTCGTATAGGACGGCCTGCTCGGCCATGGCTTCCTCCCCCAGAAATGCATGTGTCGGCGGCACTGGTAGCGCCGATCCGGCGGCATGTCCACGAATCGCGATGCATGGCTGGGCATGCGGCAAGTCATGCCGCCCCGCTCAGGGCTCGGCCGCACCCGGCCGCGCCCGGCGGATCGCAGAGGACAGCAGGATCACCGGGCCGATGCCGACCAGCACGATGGTCAGGGCGCCGAGCGCGCATTCCTCCAGCCTTTCGTCGCCGGCATACTGATAGACGAAGGTCGCGAGCGTGCCGAAGTTGAAGGGCCGCAGGATCATCGTGATCGGCAGTTCCTTCATGCAGTCGACGAAGACCAGCAGCGCCGCCGTCAGCGCGCTGCCGCGCACCATCGGCAGATGCACGCGCCGCAGCACCGAGGCCGGGCGGTGCCCCAGGCTGCGGGCGGCGTCGTCCATATGCGGCGTCACCTTCGCCAGTCCCGCCTCCATGGTGCCGTAGGACAGCGCGAGGAAGCGCGCGACATAGCCGAAGACGAGGGCCCCGACGCCGCCGGTGATCAACAGCCCCGTGCCGAAGCCGAACCACTGCCGCATCGCCCCGTCGATGGCGTGGTCCAGCGCCGTCAGCGGCACGATCACCCCGACCGCCAGAACCGCCCCCGGCATCGCATAGCCAAGGCTGGCGACCCAGCAGGCGGATCGCAGCAGGGGGTTGCGGCGCAGCCGCGTGGCATAGGCGAGAAAGGTGGCGAGCCCGACCGCCACGGCCGCCGCCGCCGCCGACAGGCCGACGCTGTTGAGGACGAATCCGAGGAAATCGCGCTGCAGCGTCGCCTCGTAATGCACCAGCGAGAAACCGGCCAGTTCGACCGCGGGCACGAGGAAGCCCAGCAGGATGGGGATCAGGCACAGCAGGACCGCGCCGCCGGCCCGCCAGCCGATCAGCGGATAGCGCGGCAGCGGCCGGAAATGCCCGCGCGCATTGTCGAAGCGGCGGCCGCGCCGCGCCAGCCGCTCCAGCGCGATCAGCACCACCACGAAGCCCAGCAGCACGCTGGCGATCTGGGCCGCGCCCGGCAGGCTGCTCATGCCGAACCAGACGTTGAACACGCCCAGGGTCAGGGTGCGCACGGCGAAATAGTTGACCGTGCCGTAGTCGTTCAGCGCCTCCATCAGCGCCAGCGCCACGCCGACCACGATGGCCGGCCGCGCCAGCGGCAGGGCGACGCTGCGGAATACGGCGAAGGGGCCGCGCCCCAGCGTCCGCCCGACTTCGAGCAGGGCGACCGACTGGGCCAGGAAGGCCGAGCGGGTCAGCAGGTACACATACGGGTACAGCACCAGGGTGAGCATGGCGATGGCGCCGCCCATGCTGCGGATTTCCGGAAACCAGTAGTCGCGCGCGTTGCGCCAGCCGAACAGCGCCCGCAGCGTCTTCTGCACCGGACCCGCATATTCCAGCAGCTCTGTATAGGTGAAGGCGAGAACATAGGCCGGCACGGCCAGCGGCAGCAGCAACGCCCATTCGAACAGGGCGCGCCCCGGAAACGCATACATGGTGACGAGCCAGGCCGCGCCGACGCCCAGCAGCAGCGTTCCCAGCGCCACGCCCGCGACCAGGATGAGGGAATTGCCGACATATTCCCACAGCACGGTCTCGACCAGATGCGACCACAGTCCGTCCTGCGGCGACAGGGCCAGCAGGAACACCGCGATCAGCGGTGCGGCGACCACGGCCGCGGCAAGCAGGCTGCCCAGGGTCCAGCCGTCGAGCCAGCGCAGCGCGCGCAAGCCGAAGGGTCGGCCGGAAGATGGGGAGTGGGTAACAGCCATTTTGCCTGCCAATGCCCTCGACGCGGTGGACGGGTCTACAACATGCCGCCGCCGGGGAACAAGCGACCCGCAACGCAAGACAGGCGCCGCACGGGGCGGCGCCTGTCCTGCAACGACGCGGGAG
>JBFWNZ010000023.1:0-20914 GCA_050250795.1 Alphaproteobacteria bacterium
CAACCGTAAGCGGCTGATCGACGAGATACAGGCGATTCTCAAGCAGAAGCCGCGGGCCCACTGGCTCGCGCTGATGGAACGGAACAAGGTGCCGGCCGGCCCGATCCAACGTATCGACGAGGTGGGCGCCGACCCGAATCTGGTCGAACGGGGATTCCTGTACCGTATCGACCAGGACGGCCTGCCCCCGATCCCCCAGATCAACACCGGCATCCAGGTGGACGGCCGGCCCAACGCCCCGCGCATCGCGCCGCCGCGCCTCGGTGCCCACACCGATACGGTGCTGAAATCCCTGCTTGGCCGAAGCGAGGCCGACATTGCGGCGCTTCGTGCCGCGGGCGTGGTATGAGGCCGGCCATGAGCATGAACACGGTCCTTACCCTTCACGACCCTGCCGAGGCTCGCGGCTATTACGACCGCGGGCTGTGGCGGGACGAGACCTTCTACAGCCTGATGGCGAAGCATGCGGCGGAGCGGCCCGACGCCTTCGCCGTTCGCGACAGCAGCCGGCGCATCACCTGGGCCGACCTCAAGCGCCGCGTCGATGCCGCAGCCGATGCGATGGCCGATGCAGGCGTCGTCAAGGGCAACCGGGTCTCGATCTGGATGTCCAACCGCATCGAAAGCCTGGTCGCCTTCCTTGCCTGCGCCCGCAACGGCTACGTCTGCAACCCATCGCTGCACTTCAATTACACCACTGAGGAAATCCTCGGCCTGCTCGACCGGATCAAGGCGCGCGCGCTGTTCGGCGAGGACGGCTACGGTGTCGATGCCGCCAAGCAGAACGCGCTGGCGCAGATCGCGAAACTGCCGGCCATGCGCCGCGTCTTCCGCCTGCCGCCGGAACGCGGGGGGACCGGCGACTTTCCGCAGCCTGCGGGTGCGGCGCACAGCAAGCCCGACCCAAGCCCGGACAAGGTCTGCTATCTCGCCTTCACCTCGGGCACCACGGGCATGCCCAAGGCGGTCATGCATTCCGACAACACGTTGCTGGCCAACGCCCGAGACATGGTCCGCGACTGGGGCCACGGGCCGCACACGGTGCTGCTCAGCCTCAGCCCGCTCAGCCACCACATCGCCTGGGTGGCGGTTGCGCAGATCCTGCTCTGCGGCGGCGAACTGGCACTGAACGACC
Organism: Alphaproteobacteria bacterium; assembly: GCA_050250795.1. Classification (GTDB taxonomy): domain Bacteria; phylum Pseudomonadota; class Alphaproteobacteria; order UBA8366; family UBA8366; genus JBFWNZ01. The sequence goes on from JBFWNZ010000023.1 coordinate 1,136, forward strand.
CGCCCAAGGGGATGAAGCCGCTCGACTGGATCGTGGAGACGGGCGCCACCTATGTCATGGGCGTGCCGACCCACGCCATGGACATCCAGGCCGACCAGCAGGCGCGCGGCATGGCCCGTATCGGCAAGGTCGAGGTGTTCTACATGGCCGGCGCGCCGATCCCGCCGGTGGTCGCGGAGCGCTTCCTTCAGCAGGGAATCAAGCCGCAGAACGTCTACGGCATGACCGAGAACTCGTCGCACCAGTACACGGCGCCGAGCGACGACCCTGCCACGATCTGCAACACCTGCGGCCGCGGCGGCTCGGGCTACGAGGTCCGCATCTTCGACCAGGACAATGCGGATATCGAGGTTCCGGCCGGCACTGTCGGGCAGATCGGCGGCCGCGGCGCCTGCCGCATGCTGGGCTATTTCGACAACCAGAACGCGACCGAGGGGTCATTCAACCGCGACGGATGGTTCCTGTCCGGCGATCTCGGCGTCCTCGACGAACGCGGCAACCTCGCCATCGTCGGCCGGCTCAAGGACATCATCATCCGCGGCGGCCACAACATCCATCCCAAGAAGATCGAAGACCTGTCGCACAAGCATGCCGATGTGGCCAAGGCCGCGGCTTTCGCCGTGCCGGACGAGCGGCTGGGCGAGCGGGTCTGCCTCGCCATCCTGCCCTCGGGTGCACGGCATCCCGACGCCGGAGAGATGCTGACGCATCTCTATACGCTCGGCCTGTCCAAATACGACATGCCCGAATTCTACATTGTCATGAATGAGTTCCCGCTGACCGCCAGCGGGAAGATCCTGAAACGCGAACTTGCCGAATGGGCAAAAGACGGGCGCCTGAAGCCTGCGCCGTGCCGGTTCGCGGAGCCTGCGAAACCCTGAGGAAGCACCGACAATGATCATCGAACTCACCCGTCGCGACGAATTCGCCGTCATCACCATCAACCGCCCCGACCAGTTGAACGCGCTCAGCTTTCCGCTGGTCAAGGAACTGGGCCGCCTTCTCGACGAGGTGGAGGAATCCGACGCCCGCGCCCTGCTGTTCATCGGGACGGGCAGCAAATCCTTCTCGGCCGGCGCAGACATCAACGAGTTGCTGGGCAAGACGGCAACCGAGATGCGCACCAATATCGGCCGCGGCCAGACGACGTTCCTGCGCCTCGACAACCTCAAGATTCCGTCGATCGCCGTCATCAACGGCTATGCCTTCGGCGGCGGTATGGAACTGGCCTGTTCCTGCACCTTCCGGCTCTGCACGCCGAACGCCAAGGTCGGCCTGCCCGAGATCAAGCTGGGCGCGATCCCCGGCTATGGCGGCACGCAGCGCCTGCCGCGCCTGATCGGGCAGACCCGCGCGCTCGAGATCATCATGACCGGCCGCACGGTCGAGGCGCAGGAAGCGCTCGATATCGGTCTCGTCAGCCGGATCGTCGAAAGCGAGGACCCCATCGCCGGCGCGATGGAGTTCGCCCGCAGCTTCACCAAGTACAGCCTGCCGATCCTCTATTACACCCGCCGCGCGGTGCAGCGTGCCTTCGACCAGCCGGTCTCCGAGGGCATTCACACCGAGATGGACCTCAACATGCTGGCCTTCGGTTCGGCCGACAACGCCGAGGGCGTTGCGGCATTCCTGGGCAAGCGCAAGCCGGAGTTCAAGGATGCCTGAAGGCGCTATCGCGGTCACAGGGGCCAGCCGCGGCATCGGCAAGGCCATCGCAGCGGAACTCGCACGCCGCGGCTATGCCGTCGGCTGCCTGTCGCGCAGCGGCGGACTGCCGGACGGCGTGGACGGCCAATTGATCGAGATCAAGTGCGACGTCACCGATGAGGTCAGCCTGCGCGACGGGTTCGCGCGGCTGGCCGACGCGGCCGGCGGGCTGATCGGTCTGGTCAACAACGCCGGCATCCATAAGCAGCGCAAGACCGCCGAGCTTCCGACCGCGGAGTTCGAGGAGATCATGGCGATCAACAGCACCGCGATCTTCGTCGCGGCGCGCGAAGCCTATCCGCATATGGTCAAGTCGGGCGGCGGCCGGATCGTCAATATCGGCTCGTTCTTCGGCAAGCTGGGCGTGTCGCGCAACCTTGCCTATTGCACCTCCAAGGCTGCGGTTGAAGCGATCACCCGCTGCCTTGCCGTCGAATGGGCGCGCGACAATATCTCCGTCGTCAATCTGGCGCCCGGATACATCCTGACCGACATCAATGCCAAGGACATGGAAGACCCGAAGTTCAGCCAGTGGCTGGCCGGCCGGGTGCCCATGCGGCGCATCGGACAGGCCGACGAGGTTGCGCGCATGGTCGCCTCGTTCTATTCCGAGAACGTCGCCTATCTGACCGGCGGCACGATCTATCTCGACGGCGGCCAGGGCATTGCCCTCTGACGCCGCAAGGGAGCATTCATGAAGCTGTTCGAACATCTTGAGGCCACGCTGGAACTGCCCGAGCACGAGGCGATGCTGGTCGAAAGCGTGCGCGCCCTTTGCCGCGACAAGATCGCGCCGCGCGCCGCCGATTACGACCGCGACGCCAAGTTCCCCTGGGAGAACATCGAGGACATCAATGCCCTCGGCCTGAACGCCATGTTCATTCCCGAGGAGTATGGCGGCGCCGGCATGTCCTATGCCGCCTATCTGGAATGCGTGCGCGAGATCAGCAAGGCCTGCGCCTCGACCGGCATCATCTGGGCAACCAACTTCCACGCCGTGAAGCCCATCGTCGACCTCGGCACGCATGAGCAGAAGGAACGCTTCCTGCCCAAGGTCGCGGAAGGCGCGATGGCCTCGCTCTGCATCACCGAGCCGACGGCCGGGTCCGACGCGACCGGCATGCGCACCCGGTTCACGCCCGATGGCGACGACATCATCGTCGACGGCGGCAAGATATTCATCAGCAACGGCGACGTGTCGTCGGTCTTCCTGCTGTTCGGCAAGTGGAGCGAGATCGACGACGACAAGAAGTCGATCTCGGTGCTGGTGTTCGAGAAGGAGGCGCCCGGGTTCAGCGTCGGCCGCAAGGAAGACAAGATGGGCCACCGCGCGGCCTCCACGGTCGCCATCAATTTCGACCAGATGCGCGTGCCGCGGGCCAATCTGATCGGCAAACCCGGCGAGGGTTTGAAAATCCTGCTCGCCTCGCTGAACAAATCGCGCCCCTCGGTCGCGGCCCAGGCGCTGGGCATCGCGCGCGCCGCCTTCGAGGACTCGGTCGCCTATATCAACGAGCGCAAGCAGGGCGGCCGCAAGATCATCGACTTCCAGGGCATCCAGTTCATGGTCGCCGACATGGCGACCGACCTCGCGCTGTGCGAGGCATGGTTGTGGCATGTCGCGCGGATGGTGGATGGCGGCGCAGCCGATTTCTCGGTGGAATCCTCGCTGCTCAAGATGCGCGCCTCGGACGTCGCGGTGCGCATCGCGACCGACGCGGTGCAGCTTCATGGCGGCTATGGCTACACTAAGGATTTCCGGGTGGAGCGCCTGTTCCGCGATGCCAAGCTGACGCAGATCTGGGAAGGCACGAACCAGATTCACCGCCAGTATATCGGCCGCACCTTCCTCACCCGCTGAGGCAAACGGACGATGGCCGAGCGCGATCCGGACCGCGTGGAGACGGGCACCTTTCATCAGGTGCTGGGCTATGAGGTCACGGCCTGGCGCGAGGGCTATGCCTGCTACGAGATGCCGATCCAGCCGCATCACCTGAACCGGCAGGGCACGCTGCATGGCGGCGTGCTGTCGGCGATCATGGATGCGGTCGGCATGTCGGCGGCGACCTGGACACCGGAAGGACCGCGCCGGGCCATGACGCTCAGCCTGTCCTGCAGCTTCGTCGCGGCCATCGAGACGGGCACGGTCAAGGCCGAGGCCTGGCTCACCGGCGGCGGGCGCTCGACCTTCTTCGCCGAGATGAAGGCGAGCGAGGCCGGGACCGGACGCCTTCTGGCGACCGCCCAGGGCGTGTTCCGTTACGCGAAGAGGACATAAGGGGGCACCGCCCCATTCCGCCTCATCCTGGGCCTGACGAAGGATGAGGCAGGCACGAAAGACCGAGCCGCTCATGCTTCGTCAGGCTCAGCATGAGGGGATTGAGCATCTCGCCCCAGGGCGAGCGACCTAGAAGGGGACCGACCGACCATGCCGTTGCAGCCGCTCAAGGGAATCCGGGTGCTCGACTTCACGACCCTGCTGCCGGGACCGATGGCGGCGCTGATCATGGCCGAGGCGGGCGCCGAGGTGATCAAGATCGAGCGCCCGGGCAGCGGCGAGGACATGCGGCACTACGATCCGCCCTTCGCCGATGACAGCGTCAACTTCGCGCTCTTGAACCGCGGCAAGAAGAGCATCGCCGTCGATCTCAAGGACAAGGCCGCGGTCGAGAAGGTGAAGAAGCTGGTCGCCACCGCCGACGTCGTGCTGGAACAGTTCCGGCCGGGCGTCATGGACCGGTTGGGCCTCGGCTACGACGCGCTCAAGGCTGTGAATCCAAAGATCGTCTACTGCGCCATTACCGGCTACGGCCAGGACGGGCCCAAGGCGATGGTCGCCGCGCACGACATGAACTATATCGGCGACACCGGCATGCTCAGCCTGTCCACCGGCGCCGACGGCGCGCCGATTCCGCCGCCCGGCCTCATCGCCGATATCGGCGCCGGTACCATGCCCACCGTCATCAACGTGCTGCTGGGCCTCCAGCATGCGCAGCGCACCGGCGAGGGCTGCTATCTCGACATCGCCATGACGGACGGTCTGTGGGCCTGGGAATACTGGGCGATGGGCCGCACCGAGCATACCGGCGTGGAGCCGAAGCCCGGCGGCGAACTCGTCACCGGCGGCACGCCCCGCTATCGCCTCTATCGCACCAAAGACGACCGCTTCGTCGCCGCCGCACCGATCGAGCAGAAATTCTGGGAGAATTTCTGCGCGTTGATCGGCCTGCCGGATACCCTGCGCGACGACAGCCGCGACCCGGCTGCCACCACCCAGGGCATCGCCGGCATCATCGCGACCAAGACCGCGGCCGAATGGGATGCGCTGTTCGCCGGCAAGGATCTGTGCTGCTCCATCGTGCGGACGATGAAGGAAGCCATGTCCGACCCGCATTTCAAGGCGCGCGGCCTGTTCGACAACCGCGTCTCCGCCGGGCCGGGTCAGGCAAGCCTGACCGCCCTGCCCCTTCCGCTGGCGCCCGTGTTCAAGGAACGCGGCACGACCAAGCCCTATCCCAAGCTGGGCGACGCCAACGCCCTGCTCGACGAGGTCTAGGACATGCGTGCCGTCGTCGTCGAAGCCTTCGGCCCGCCCGAGGTCTGCACGCTGCGCAACCTGCCCGATCCCGTGCCGGGACCGGGCGAGGTGCTGATCGATGTCCGCGCCTGCGGCGTGAACTATCCCGACCTGCTGGTCATCGACGGCAGCTACCAGTTCAAGCCCGACCTGCCCTTTACCCCCGGCAAGGAGGCGGCGGGCGACGTGGCCGCATTGGGCGCGGGCGTGACCTCGCTCAAGACCGGCGACCGCGTGATGGTGCAGGTGGAGCGCGGCGCCTTCGCCGAGAAGATCGTGGCCAAGGCGGAACAGTGCTTCGTCATGCCCGATGCGATGGACTATCCGACCGGCGCCTCGATGGGCCTCGTCTACCAGACGGCATGGTTCGCATTGACCGAACGGGCCGGCCTCAAGGCCGGCGACTATGTCTTCGTCTCGGGCGCGACCGGCGGCGTCGGGCTCGCCGCGCTCCAGATCGCCAAGGCGCTGGGTGCCGTCACGCTGGCCGGCGTCGCAAGTCCTGCCAAGGCGGCCGCCATCCGGGCCGCCGGTGCCGACCACGTCATCGACCTTGCCGCCCCGGACCTGCGGGACTCCCTGCGCGCCCAGGTGCAGAAGGCGACCGGCGGCCATGGCGCCGACATCTTCATCGATCCCGTGGGCGGCGACGTGTTCGATGCCGGCCTGCGCGCGCTCGCCTGGCGCGGCCGGGCCGTCGTCGTGGGCTTCGCCGCCGGACGCATCCCGACGATCAAGGCCAACTACCTGCTGGTGAAGAATATCGGCGTGTCCGGCCTGCAATGGTCCGACTATCGCGACCGCACGCCCGATTGGATGCAGGAAGCCCAGGCCGCGATGTTCCGCCTGTTCACCGAGGGCAGGCTGACTCCGCTGGTCAGCCGCGCCTATCCGCTGGCCCAGGTCGCGGACGCGCTCAACCTGATCCGCGACCGCAAGGTCGAAGGCAAGGTGGTGCTGACGACCTGATCCGACCAGTTCTTCGACCGGAGAGATTGTATGACCGATGCCAAGCCCCGCGGCCTCTATTTCGAGGATTTCGAGGTCGGAATGCAGTTCCGCACCCCCGCCCGTACCCTCACCCAGGCCGATATCGTGAATTTCGCCTGCCTGTCCGGCGACTTCAACGAGGTGCACTGCAACTGGGAATACGCCAAGACCACCCAGTTCGGGCAGCCCGTCGTCCATGGTCCGCTGGTCTATGCGGTCGCCGGCGGCCTGCAATATGCCAGCGGCATCAACGACGGCACCCTGCTCGCCCTCATGGGCATCGACAAATGGCGGATGCTGAAGCCGGTGTTCCACGGCGACACCATCCACATGGTCCAGACCGTTCTGGCGACCAAGGAAACCAGCCGTCCGGACCGGGGCATCGTCACGCTGCGCCGCGACATCCGCAACCAGCGCGACGAGACCGCGCAGGAGATGGAGGCGACGCTCATGTACCGGCGCCGGCCCCCCTCCTGACCGCTTGGCCGCCCGCGATCTACTGATCGAAGTTCAGCCGGCGGTCCAACGGATTCCCGTCGTCGGACATCCACTCGGTCAATCCCGGCATGTAGAGGCGGGTGTTCTTGCTTGCCAGCAGTTCATGGGAAATGAACCATCCCAGGGATGCCAGCACGCCGAAATTGCTGAAGGCGATCCGAGGGCCCTCCAGCGGAATACCCAGATAGGCATACATGGCGCGCAAGTGATTGGGGGACCGGATAAGACCGCCCCCATCGATCGTGAGCCATGCGACGGGATTGTTGTGCGCCTTCGGCAGCGTGCCGTAACGCGGGATCAGGATGTCCTTGTTGATGCCCAGATACTGCGGAGGATCGCGGTTGTCGACGAGCGTCGCCTGCCCCGCGACGGCATCGCGGATATCCTTCGTGGTCGCCAGAAGTTCGGGCCGCAATTGTACCCTATAGGCCACCGGCTGGCGGATGACGGGAGCGGAGTCGAGCGGGATCGGCTGACGCCGCGAATATTCGAGCATGCCGCCATTCATGATCGAGATTTCGGCGTGTCCCATGTACCGGAAGGTCCAATAGACCTGGGTCGCAGCCGCCACGTCGAATACCGTCTTGCCGGCATGCACGACGACGACGTGATCGGCGTTGCCGATTCCCAATGCGGACACGCGATTGACGAAGTTTGTCTCCGGTGGGGTGCCCCCCGGCGAACCTTGGATTCCGAGTTGCCATCCCCTCTGACCGGTCGGGAGATTCACCGCGCCGGGAATATGGTTCCGGGCATAGTCCGGCTCCAGCCGGAGATCGACGATCGCAATGCCAGGGCGTCCGACGACCCCTTTGACCCAGTCCGTGCTCACCAAGGGGTCTGCGGCCCACAGCGAAGCGGGCCACAATAGAACGGAGAGAATGCCTGCCGCGACACCTCGGCCCGCCGCCTTCGCGCTGCTCACCTGCGGTCTCCTCTCGCCTGTCCGCGACTGCCCATCAGGATGATGGAAGGGCGCGCGCCCAACAATGCGCAGTATCCCCAAGCTATACGTGCGACGGGGTCGTACGGCCCATTAATTGACTAGGAAACTATAATCGGCTAAGACATTCGCACATCGCTTCGACGGAGGTCCCGTGGTCAGCCCGCTCGACGCCCATCTCGGATACTGGCTCCGTTACGTTTCCAACCATGTCTCGCATGCCTTTGCCCGAAAGCTCGCGCAACGCGGCGTCACAACGGCCGAGTGGGTCGTCATGCGAGCCCTTTACGATCGCGTATCCCTGTCTCCCAGCGCGCTAGCCGAAGCGCTCGGCATGACGCGCGGCGCGATCACGAAGCTGGCCGACCGCCTGGTTGCAAAGTCCCTGCTCCGCCGGGAGCGGGTCCGAGGGGATCAACGCTATCAGGCTCTCCTCCTCACACCCGACGGGCGCGATCTGGTACCCGACCTTGCCGCCCTGGCCGACGCGAACGATGCCGAATTCTTCGGCCATCTCGCGCCCGCGGAACGCTCGGCCCTCGAAACCGCCCTGAAAGAGATCGTCCAGCGGCATGCGCTGGGCGCCGTTCCCACCGATTGAACGCCGGAGACCCCGCATGACACCGCATGTGAAATCCGTCGTCGAGGACTGCACTGCAGCCTCCGACACGAACAGCCTTACCTTCCCTGCCGTCGTCGCCGCCCTGGCTGCCGCCGGGGTCGAGGGATATCACGCCGATCTGCGGCGTGCCGAGAAGACCTACTACATGCCGGATGGCGATTCGCATCGCGTGCGATGCGCACCAGCGAAGGGCATGGCGGCCGATGCCTTTTCAGCCGAGGGCGTCAACGCGGCGATCCGTGCCATCCAGGCAGGTCGCATCCGCTACGACGAGTTCTGCGATGCCATCATTGCCGCCGGCTGCGTCGGCTATCACGTCTCCCTTGCCGGCCGCCGCGCGGTCTATTACGGCCGCACCGGGGACATGCATGTGGAGATGTTTCCCGGCGCGGCCTGAACGCCCTCAATAGGCGTCGCGGTCCCACGACAGATGCGGGAACGCGCTGGCGACATGCGGCTCGCAAACCGGTTCCGCCGGGATCAGATAGCTGGGGTCCAGCTTGTCCAGCCGGTCCACGCCCAGCAGGCCCATGGCGATCCGGATTTCGTCCTCCAGGATCTCCAGCGCCCGGACCATGCCGTCGATGCCGCCCGCCGCCAGCGCCCAGCCCTGAAGCCGGCCGAGACCGACGCAGTCGGCGCCGGTCGCGATGGCCTTGAGGACATCCGTGCCGCGGCAGAAGCCGCCATCGACGATCACCGCCGCCCGGCCGTTCACCGCCGACACGATCTCCGGCAGCACATCCATGGTGCCCGGCCCTTGGTCGAGTTGGCGGCCGCCATGGTTGGAGACATAGATGCCCTCAACCCCCATGGCACAGGCCTTGTCCGCTTCCTCCGCCGTCTCGATCCCCTTCAGGATCAGCGGAATGCTGTGCTTGTCCTTGAAGCGCCGGACATTGTCCCAGGTGAACATCGCCTGATGGTCCGTACCCGTCGCCAGCGCCCGCCAGGGCTTCACGAAGCGGTTGGCGAGGTCGCGTTCGCGACGGCTGTAGAGCGCGGAGTCGATGGTGATGCAGAAGGCATAGTAGCCATTCGCCGCGGCCCGGCGCGCATAATCGTCGACGAAATCGTCGTCGCCCCGCACATAAAGCTGGAAGATGCGGGCATTGTCGGCGGCCTTCGCCACCTCCTCCAGGCCCGGCGCACAACGCGAACTGAGCATATGCGCCACGCCTGCGCGTTCCGCCGCCTTGGCCGAAGAGGCGCCGCCGCCGGGCGTGAAGCTTTCCACCGACCCGATGGGCGCAAGCAGCACGGGAATGCGCAGCTTCCGGCCCAGCAGGTGTCCCGACGGGTCGATATGCGACACGTCGCGAAGAACCCGCGGGCGGAAGGCGATGCAGTCCAGCGCCAGCCGGTTGCGGCGCATCGTGGTCTCGCTCTCCGTCGCCCCGACCAGATAGTCCCAAGCGCCCTGCGGCAGGTTCTTGCGCCCGCGCGCCACGATCTCCTGCAGCGTCATGAACTCGATTGCGTCGGCCATCGTCGCTCGTCTCCTCAGCGACCCTTGAACACCGGGTCGCGCTTCTCCCGAAAGGCTGCCACCGCCTCGACATGGTCCTCGCTGGAACGCGCCAGGATCATGTGCGAGGAAATCTGGTCGAGATGCGTCACTAGGTCGATGCCCATCGCCTGGCGGATCGCCCGTTTGATGAGGCGCACCGAGATCGGCGCCGACCGGGCGACCCGGCGTGCATAGTCGTAAGTGCGGTCCAGCAGTTCCGCGTCGGGCCAGACCTGGTTCACGATGCCGATGCGCTGCGCCTCGGCCGCGTCCACGAAATCGCCGCTGAAGAACAGCTCCATCGCCTTGGCCGGACCGACCAGGCGCGGCAGGAACCAGGCCCCGCCCGCGCCCGGCACCAGTGCCATGCGCACATAACTTTCGGCAAAGCGCGCGCTTTCGGCGGCGAAGCGGATGTCGCACATCAGTGCCATATCCATCCCGGCACCGGTGGCGGAGCCGTTCACGGCCGCGATCACCGGCTTGTCGAACTGCGCCAGGGTCCGCGGGATCTGCTCGACCACGTCCCAGAGCCGCTGCTTGATGAGACGCGGGCTCTCCGCCTCCTCGTTCTGGCCGAAGGTGCCGACATCGCCGCCGGCGCAGAACGCCTTGCCGGCACCGGTCACGACAACGACCTTCACATCGTCGCGCTTGCCGCACTCGACGAGGCGGGCGTGCCACCCTTCGATCATCGGATCGTCGAACGCGTTGCGCCGCTCCGGCCGGTTCAGCGTGATGGTGGCGATCCCGTCCTCGACCGCGAACAGGATGGACTCGGCCATCTAGGCGTCTCCCGGATGACGGTCCGCCCGACCGTAGCGGCCGGCGAAGAACAGCAGCGGCGGCTTGCCTTCGTTATGGCCGAAATGTTCGACCTCGCCGACCATGATGATGTGGTCGCCGGCATCGTGACGGGCGGCGATACGGCACTCGAACCATGCGACGCAATCATCGATCCGCGGCGCGCCGCAAGCCCCCGCCTGCCAGGCGACCTGGGCGAAACGGTCGATCAGCTTGGTGGCGAAGCACTGCGCCACGTCGCGCTGCGTCTCGGCCAGAATGTTGATCGCGAAATGCTCCGCCCGCGAGAAGACCGGCAGGCAGTCCGACGCCTTGCCCAGGCACCACAGCAGCAGCGGCGGGTCGAGCGACACCGAACTGAAGGAATTGGCCGTCAACCCTACCCTCTCCCCATCGGGGGCCGTCGCCGTGATGACCGTGACGCCGGTCGCGAAGCGGCCAAACGCGGTCCTGAGCGCGCGCGTGTCGATCATGCCCTCGTCCATTGGGAATACGGGTTGTCGGGGCGCCTAATGTGCCGGGCGCCGCGTCCGCGCGCAACCGTCCAGGGCACGGATGCGTCCCAAGAGGGGTGACGCGAGGGCACGAATTCTGCAAACTGCGCGCCCCGGCCACCTCCATCCGCCGGGAACCTTCGCCTGAATCGGGAGAGAGACGGCATGGCGCGCTACAAGGCTGTGATTGCTGGAGCGACTGGAATCGTGGGCGGGCCGCTGGTACGGCATCTGACGAGCACCGGCGATTGGGACGTGGTCGGCTTGGCCCGGCGCAAGCCGGCGCAGGCGAACGGCGTAACCTACCTGCCGGTGGACCTGACCGATCCGGCCGACTGCAACAGCAAGCTCAGCGGCATCGACGGCGTGACGCATGTCTTCTACACGGCGCGCTTCGACCACGACACGCGTCAGCCCGAGCCGATCGAGACCAACACCGCGATGCTGCGCCATCTGGTTGAGGCCATCGAGCCGAACGCGCCCGATCTGCAGCATGTGCATCTGGTCCACGGAACCAAGTATTACGGCTCGCACAAGGGGCCGTTCCAGACCCCGGCGCGCGAGGACGGTCCGCGCACCTTGATGGACAATTTCTATTACTGGCAGCAGGACTGGATCGCGGACCGGCAGCGCAACAAGCGCTGGGGCTGGTCGGTGACGCGGCCGCACGGCATCTGCGACTTCGCCGACGGTATCGCCCGCAGCATGGTGCGCATGATCGCCATCTATGCCGCCATCTCCAAGGAACTGGGCCTGCCGCTGCGCTTCCCCGGCTCGGCAGGCAACTACACGGCCATGTACCAGTGCACGGAATCGATGCTGCTGGCGCGCGCGATGACCTTCATGTCCACGAATAGGCAGTGCGACAACGAGGCCTTCAACGTCATCAACGGCGACTACATCCGCTGGTGCAACCTTTGGCCGGGATTTGCCAAGTATTTCGGCATGGAACTCGGGCCGGTACAGACGGTCGACCTCGTCTCCGTCATGGCCGACAAAGGGCCGGTGTGGGACCGCATCGTCGAGAAGCACGGCCTTCGCAAGGCCAAGCTCGAGGAACTGGTCGTGTGGGCCTATGGCAATTTCATCTGGAACACGAACTACGACATCATGTCGAGCGTGACCAAGCTGCGCCAGAAGGGCTTCCACGAGGTCGTCGACACCGAGGCGATGTTCTATCGTATCTTCGACGAATTGCGGGCCGCCAAGGTCATCCCCTGAACGGGACAGGCGGCGCGGGCTCGCCCCGCGCCGCCTTGCCTCACTTCGTCAGGCAGTAAAGCAGCCGATAGGGCGTCAGCACCGCGCCCGGTTTCGCGCCGCGCGCCGTCAGATCGTCTTCGCTCAACAGCGCCCGCCCGGCCGCCACGGCGTCGTCCTGGGTCGCCGCTTCCAGCGCCAGCACCCAGTCCAGTTCGCCGCCTCCGCCCTTGCGGTAATGCCGCCGATTGGACACCGCAAGCACCGCAGTGTCCTTTTCCAGCAGATGCGCCGCCATCACGCCATGCTGCTTGATCAGCGCCGGCATGACTTCCTTCGTCAGCCAGTCGCGCAGCACGTCGTCCTGCCCCGCCAGCGGCGTCAGGGGCATGAAGGCGACCACACCGCCATCGCCCCGTCCGACGGTATGACGGATACGGCCGATGGTGCGGGTGATCCCGGAAAATTTGGGAAGGAAGTGCCGGGCATTCTCGTCGGGATTCTCGACATAGCCGACATATTCCTCGGTCGTGAACGCCTCCGGCGTCTCCGTCTCATACAGGGTCGCATATTGCGGGCCGCTATCCGTCAGCGCGACGAAGCGCCGGCCGCGAATGAATCCCGTGATGCCGAGACGTTCGGGAACATGCTCGCGATTGTACCATTCGTTGAAGTCGTAGTCGGTTTCCGGGGCCATATCGGCCGCCGCGAACAGGAATCCCGTTCCGCTGAGCGCCATTGCATTTCCTCCTGAATTGGCTTTGCTCCGTTGTCCGCCCACCGATGCCAGGACGTCAAGCGCGGCGGAGGCCCGCCATTCCCGCGCCGCATGCCGCCCTGCCGGTCATCCCCCCTTGACAACGAGCCCGCCGCAGGGCCCCTGTGCAGCCTTTGTTGCCGCGCCGCAACATGGGCGCGAGACCGACTGCGGAATGAAGAGGATTGCAGGGCATGACTGTCACCATCGACGACATCCGGGCAGCGGCCAAGGTTATCGAGGGCCAGGTTCTGCGGACGCCGACGGTCAAGTCCGCCCCGATTTCCGCCCTCACCGGCGCCGAGGTCTATCTCAAGCTTGAGACGATGCAGCGGACCGGCTCGTTCAAGGAACGAGGCGCTCTGGTCAAGCTGTCCAGCCTCGACGACGACGCGCGCAAGAACGGCGTCATCGCCGTCTCGGCCGGCAACCATGCGCAGGGCCTCGCCCATTTCGCGACGCAACTCGGCATTCCGGCCACCATCGTGATGCCCAAAGGCACGCCGTTCAGCAAGGTCCGGCGCACGGAAGGGTTCGGCGCCAAGGTGATTCTCGAAGGCGAGACCGTCCATGAATCGATGCCCTTCGCCGACAAGCTGGCGACCGAAGAAGGGCTGACCTTCATCCATCCCTTCGACGACGAGAAGATCGTCGCCGGACAGGGCACCGTCGGCCTGGAGATGCTGGAGGCGGTTCCCGAACTCGATACCATCGTCGTGCCGATCGGCGGCGGCGGCCTGATCGCGGGGATTGCCACCGCCGCCAAGGCGATCAACAAGCGGATCGAAATCGTCGGCGTCCAGGCCGAGCTTTATCCATCGATGTACCAGGCAATTCACAGCCTGGAATCGACCTCCGGCGGCAGCACGCTTGCCGAAGGCATCGCCGTCAAGACGCCGGGCGCGATCACCCGGCCCATTGTCGAAAAGCTGGTGGACGAGATCATGCTTGCCAGCGAACTGGCGCTGGAAAGCGCGGTCGAGACGATGCTCGACGAGGCGAAGCTGGTGGTCGAGGGCGCGGGCGCCGCGCCGCTCGCCGCGCTGATCGAGAATCAGGACCGCTTCGTCGGCCGCAAGGTGGGGCTGGTGGTCAGCGGCAGCAGCATCGATCCGCGCCTGCTGGCCGCCGTGCTGATGCGCGGCATGATGCGCGAAGGCCGTCTGTTGCGCCTGCGAATCGAGCTCAGCGATCAGCCGGGTGCGCTGGCCAAGGTCTCGAAGCATATCGGCGAGACCGGCGCGAACATCGTCGAAATCTATCACCAGCGCATGTTCTACGACGTACCGGTGAAGATGGCGGAGCTGGATGCCGTGGTGGAAACCCGCGATCCCGCGCATGGCCGCGAGGTCGTGACGCGCCTCAAAGCAGCCGGTTTTCCCACCCGGCTGCTCGGCCTCACCTCCTACAGCGATTGAGTCGCACTACGCCATAACGTTGAAATCGCCGCCTGTTCTCCGATCCGCGGTGGACTCAGCGGATCGGTTCCGGATATTGGTAGGCCTTCGTTCGGGGGTTGGGACGGGCGCATGTTCGCCATCATCGGTGTCGTCGTCGTTATTGCCTGCGTGCTCGGCAGCTATGTCGCTATGGGCGGGCATATCGACGTCCTGATCCAGCCCTTCGAACTCGTGATCATCGGCGGTTCCGGCCTCGGCGCCTTCCTCATCGCCAATTCCAAGGAGATCATTTTCAAGAGTTTCGGCGCCATCGGCGCCATCCTGAAGGGGCCGCGCTACAAGAAGGCCGACTATCAGGAACTCCTGATGCTGCTCTACCAGACCTTTCGTCTGGCAAAGACGAAGGGCATGCTGGCGCTCGAAGCGCATGTCGAAAACCCTGAGGAGAGCCTCCTCTTTCAGCAATTCCCCGGCGTTCTGCGCGACCACCACACGATGGACTTTCTCTGCGACTATCTCCGGCTTCTGACCCTCGGCACGGACAATCCGCATGAGGTTGAGGGCCTGATGGACCAGGAGCTTGAGGCGCACCATCATCACGAGTTGCACGTCGCCCACGCCATCAAGGAACTGGCCGAGAGCTTTCCCGGATTGGGCATCGTTGCGGCGGTCCTTGGCGTCATCAAGACCATGGGCGCGATCACCGAGCCCCCCGAGGTGCTGGGCGGCCTGATCGCGGCAGCTCTCGTCGGAACCTTCCTCGGCATCCTGCTCTGCTACGGCTTCGTCGGCCCCATGGCCACGGCGGTGAAGTCCATCCGCGACGAGGAGCATGCCTATCTCGTGACGATCAAGCAGGGGGTCATCGCGCATCTTCAGGGCTATGCGCCGGTGGTCTCCGTGGAGTTTGCGCGCAAGAGCGTGCCCCATGGCGTCCGGCCGACCTTCAAGGAGGTCGAGGACGGTACCGGCGAACTGGCGCCGATCTAGTCCGTCGAACGCGGCGGAGCCTGTTAACGGACGGCTGGGTGCATGGCCGAGGAACAGACGCTCGAACCGATCATCATCAAGCGCAAGGTCCGGCTTCCCGCCGAACCGCATGGCGGCGCGTGGAAGGTCGCCTATGCCGACTTCGTGACGGCGATGATGGCGTTCTTCCTGTTGCTCTGGCTCCTGAACGTCACGACCGAAAGCACGAAGCTCGGCATCTCCGACTACTTCGAGCCCGAGGGCGCTTCCGACAAGCAGACGGGCAGCGGCGGCGTCCTGAACGGGCTTGCGCTTGCCGCAGATGGTGCGCTGCGCTCGGCGGGGTCCCCGCCCAGCGTCACGGTTTCCATTCCCACCTTCGGCGGCGAAACGAGCGGCGAGAAGCTGGGCGACAACATCAAGATCGAAAGCGAAACCAAGGCTGACTCCGCATTCGCTCCCCGTATTCCCGACCCAGAAGACGAGGAGATGAAGCAGTTCGCCGAGACCCAGGAAAAGCTGCAACAGGCGTTGCAGGACATGCCGGATTCGAACACGCTGCAAGACAGCCTGATGATCGACATCACGGCGGAAGGTCTGCGCATCCAGATCGTCGATCAGGACAAGCTGTCGATGTTCCGGCCCAATTCGGCACAGCTCGAGGATCATGCGAAGCGGTTGATGGCGATGGTGACCAACATTATCCAGCGCCTGCCGAACAAGGTCGCGGTTACCGGGCACACCGATTCCGGCGGCAACCCCCGGCGCGATTACTCCAACTGGGAACTGTCGGCGGACCGTGCCGATACCGCCCGCGCGGAACTCGTCCGCTTCGGACTGCAACCCGACCGCATCGCACGGGTCAGCGGACGTGCGGATCGCGAACCCTTCGACCGCCGCAATCCGGACTCGCCGCGCAACCGCCGGATCAGCATCGTCCTCCTCAAGGACAACCTCGCCCGCGGCGGCGGGGCCGGCTGAGGCGACGGCATGGCACTCGAGGATCAGGACGGCGACAGCCGCGAAGTCATCGTCAAGCGGATCGCGATTCCCGCCGACAGTTCGCATGGCGGCGCCTGGAAGGTCGCCTATGCCGACTTCGTGACCGCCATGATGGCCTTCTTCCTACTGCTCTGGCTGCTCAACGCCACGACCGAGGATCAGAAGGAAGGGATTTCGAACTATTTCGAGCCGGTCGGAGCCATCAAGGGGTCGACCGGCAGCGGGGGCATGTTCGGCGGCATTTCGGCGACCGATCCAGGTCCGATCGACCGCCCCGGCCAGACCGTCGCGGCCCAGGCATCGGCCCGTCCCGCCGAGGCGCAGGACGCGTCGATCAACGAAAAGACCGGCGAGCCGACACCGGTCAGGGAGGTCGAGGAAGACGGCTCGGAGAAAGAGCGGCAGGACGCGGCGTTCCAGGCCGCTCAAGCCGCGATGGAACAGGCGCTGAAGCAGATTCCCGAGCTTCAGGATCTGCGGGACTCGGTCATCATCGAGATCACCGAGGACGGGCTGCGCATCGTCCTTATGGATCAGGAGAAGAAGCCGATGTTCGAAACCGGCAGCGGCCGGCTCAACGATGCCGGGCGCCGGCTGATGCAGTTGGTCGCGGATGTCGCGCAACGCCTGCCGAACAAGGTTTCCATTACCGGCCATACCAGCCTTGCCGGTGTCGAAATCCCGCGGCGCGGCTCGGATTGGGCCTTGTCGCTCGACCGTGCCAACGCGGCGCGACGCTTTCTCGTGGAGAACGGAATATCCGAACGCCGCATTGAGACGGTCGACGGAAAGGCCGATACGGAACTTCTGGTTCCCCAGGAAGCGGCCGCGCCGCGCAACCGCCGGATCGAAATCGTGCTTCTGCGGCCGAAGGCCGCAAAGGACGCCGCCGTGCCGGCCCCCCGCATCATCGGCCGCTGACGCTTGCGGATTGCCCTCCGCGCCCCAATCTAACCGCCGTCGCCAACCCCTCTTCATTCCGGAGGATCGAGGGTGCCCATCAATCTGCCCGACCGCGCCGACGCACCCTTTACCTGGGAGGCAACGCCGCCGGATCCGCTGACCCGTCCGGAATACTATCGCGGCGTGCTGTCCCGGCGCATCCTGGCGTTTCTCGTCGACATGGCCCTGCTGACCGCGGTCATGGCCGTTCTGTGGACCTTCAACCTGCTGACCTTCGGCCTCTTGTCGTTCGTCGTCGGACTGCTCTGGCCCGCGATCATCGTCGCTTATGCCGCTTGGCGCATCGGCGGCGAGGATCGCGCCACCTATGGCATGCGGCTGTTCGGCCTGCAGGTTCGAAGCTGGAACGGCCGCCCGGCATCCATCCTTCAGGCCGCCATCATGGCCATCGTGTTCCTCGTCACCGTTCCGGCAACCAGCGGTCTCGTCCTCCTGGTCGCGCTGTTCGCCGACCGGCGTCGCTGTCTGCACGACATGCTGGCCGGCGTCATCGTGGTCAACACCGCCGGGGACAAGCAGCCGGAGCGTTGAAGCCTCTCGGCTGCGTTGCGTCGCGACGCCGCCTGCGACATCATTCTTCGGCAATGCCGAGACCGAAGACGCCATGACGACCCAAAGCCTGCCCAGGGTGCTGACCTTCTATCGCTCCGGCCCGATGCCCTGCCCTTATGTTCCGGGGCGTATCGAACAGCAGCTTTTCACCGAGTTGTCCGGCCCGATGGCCCAGGACGATTTCGACCGGCTCTCGCAGGGCGGATTCCGCCGCAGCCATCACATCGTCTACCGGCCCGCCTGCCCGACCTGCCGCGCCTGTCTGCCGGTTCGGGTGGACGCGTCCCGTTTCGCATCCGGCCGGGCATGGCGGCGTATCCTGAACGCCAATGCCGATCTGCGGCCCCACGATGTCGGCAAGCGAGTCGACGACGAGCAATTCGCCTTGTTCCGCCGCTACGTCACCGCGCGCCACACCGATGGCGACATGGCGCGGATGAACCGGCGCGACTACGCCGCAATGGTCCTGTCGAGCCCGGTTCAGACCCATGTGCTGGAATTCAGGGATGCCGACGGGCGGCTTTGGGCTGCCTGCCTTGTCGACCGGATGCAGGACGGCTATTCGGCCGTCTACAGCTTCTTCGAGCCCGACGCGGTCCGGCGCAGCCTCGGCAGCCTGATCGTCCTCACCCTTATCGAACGCGCCCGCCGGAACGGCCTGCCCTACGTCTATCTGGGATTCTGGATACCTGACAGCCCGAAGATGGCCTACAAGCGCCGCTTCCAGCCGCTGGAGGCGTTCGGACCGCATGGCTGGCATCCGATGGATGACGGAACCGGAGCGGCCCTCCCGATTGCCGGAACGAACGGGCTGATTTAACGTCCGGCCAACACGCGCAAGCAAAGCGCTGGGGAGGAGAATCCAATGCAACGTCGCGATTTCATGTCGGGCGCCGCCGGTCTGGTGGTCGGTGCCGGTGCCACCTATGCCGTGATGCGCAACAAGGCGCCGGAAACGCCTGCTCCCACAGCGCCCGCCGCCACCGCGCCGCAGCAGCCCGCGGCCCCAGCCGTCGCCAAGGGCATCCGCGAACTGAAGATGGTGACGTCCTGGCCCAAGAATTTCCCCGGCCTGGGTACGGCGGCCGTTCGGGTTGCCGACCGGATTTCGGCGATGACCGAGGGTAAGTTCCGGATCACGGTCTATGGCGGCGGCGAGATCGTACCGCCCCTGAAATGCATGGATGCCGTGCAGGAAGGGACCGCCGACCTCTATCATTCGGCGGACTACTACTATCAGGGAAAATCCAAGGCATTCAATTACTTCACCGCCGTTCCGCTCGGCCTTACCGCCGACGAGATCAATGCCTGGATCCGCCATGGCGGCGGACAGGCGCTGTGGGACGAACTGTCGGCGCAATTCGGCGTGAAGCCGCTTCTCTGCGGCAATACCGGCGTGCAGATGGGCGGCTGGTTCACCAAGGAACTGACCAGCGTCGAGGACTTCAAGGGCCTCAAGATGCGCATGCCGGGCCTGGGCGGCGCGGTCATCGCCAAGCTGGGCGGGACAACCGTCACGCTGCCGGCCAGCGACATCTTCCAGGCGCTGCAATCGGGCACCATCGACGCCACCGAATGGGTCGGCCCGTGGAACGACCTCGCCCTCGGCCTCTATAAGGTGGCCAAGTTCTACTACTATCCCGGCTTCCACGAGCCCGGTTCGGCCCTGTCCTTCGGCGTCAGCCTCAGGCTTTGGGAATCGCTTTCGGTATCCGAGAAGGCGAGCTTCACCGCCGCGGCCGGTGCGGTGAACGGCATCTCGCTGGCAGAGTTCGACGCGTACAACGCGAT